>JAWCKT010000023.1:0-12833 GCA_038851515.1 Hadarchaeum sp. (SeqCode) | reverse complement strand
TGGGGCTGCGAATTATAGTGAAAGATGTCACGGGTTATTCATACCAAGTTTCTCGAATTTGTTTTTTTCTGGAAATTGGACTGATCAGGGCTTTGCAAGAATATTTTGTCAAAAGGGTAGGGAATGTCTTATAATTGGATAGGGATAATAGCACCTAGAGGGCCAGGACAGACGGGTCTATGCCGGATAATAGCGATCTGAGTGAACGCGAAAAGGAAATCTTGCGCTTGGTAGCAACAGGGGCGAGTAATAAAGAGATTGCGCGCAAGTTATATATCAGCACTAATACGGTCAAGGTGCACTTGCGCAATATCTTCGCCAAGATTGGGGCAGCATCAAGAACTGAGGCAACGCTTTATGCTATTCGGGAGCGGATTATTCCACCGCCGGGAGAAGTCCTGATTCAGGCACCCTCACAGGAAGAAGCTGGCGTAGGGATAGAAGGTGATGTTTCTGGCCAAGGGAGGCAGAAAAGCGGATGGGAACGTTTTATTAGTCGTTATGCTGTATGGAGTCTGGCGGGGTTTGTTTTATCGCTACTGGGGCTTATATCTCTTTGGGCGCGAGGAGCTGGACCAAATTCCAATCCCCAAGAGTTGCCCTCCGGCGCGTTGCAGAGCCGTTGGGAGGCGCGTGCGCCCTTGCCAGAACCACGCAGCAGTCTAGCAGCGGCGGTGTATGATGGAGAAATTTATGCCATAGGTGGTGAAACCCTTCATGGGATCACAGGAGCGGTCAGCCGATATGATCCTATACAGGACGCCTGGAAAGAATTGACCCCAAAACCTTTGCCTGTAGCCGATATTGGGGCTGCAGTGGTGGGAGGGAAAATATACGTTCCTGGCGGGCGAATGGCCTCAGGTCAACCAACGGATGTTTTAGAGGTTTATGATCCTCGGTTGGATCAATGGAGCAGGGCGGCACCATTGCCAAAACCGATAAGTGGATATGCCCTGGCATCTTTGGAGGGAAAAATATATCTTTTCGGTGGTTGGGATGGAACAAATTATTTGGACATTACCTTGGAGTACGATCCAGAACAAGATATATGGCGCGAGCGCACACCCATGCCTACGGCCCGCGCCTATGCAGGAGCGGCTGTGGCAGGAGGGAAAATTTATGTGATGGGGGGGTACAATGGGAAGGAGGCGTTGGATGTGAATGAAATCTACCTGCCAAACATTGACGATCCAAAGCAGAGCGTTTGGTTTTTTTCTACTCCAATGCCTTCAGCAAGATACGCAATGGGGGTGACGAGCGTCTCTGGGATTATCGAAATGGTTGGAGGTATCGGAGAAAAAAAGGGAGTTCTCAATTCTTTGGAATATTTACCCCATCTAAACAACACCCAGGAGTTTGGGCCACCTTTATTATATTCTTGGTCCCATTTGGAACTTGTAGTCTCGGCTCCTTATATGTACGCTTTAGGAGGCTTCATTAAAGAATATCCATCTTCTCAGAATATGGCATACAAGTTGATACATACTGTAATGTTTCCGGTTTTAAAGTGAGATGAAAGGTTTTAGGGCAAATTAACGATTAGGGGTTCTATTTCAAGCACCATGTCTTCTTCGATGGTAAATATTTTTGCGCTTCCGTCTGGATTTGAGATGATTTCGTGACGGCCAATAACATCACCAACGACGATCACATAATCTGCAGGTTTGAGATTAATGATTTCGAAAACCCCGTTTTCGCTTGTTATATCTCCGGGGCTCGTTCCGCCCTCCAGAACGAAAGCGCCATCAGTTTTATTCTCATTCCAATGAACGGTTGCGAGCCTGACAGTAATATTCGCAATAGGCTCCCCTGTTGCTGCTGATTTTACTTGACCAATCAGTGCTCCTAGGGATGGTGTCAATGTAATACTTGTGCTTTCAACCGCCGTTGTCTCTGTTTTGTTTACCTGGGTGGGAACGTTGGCGCAAGAGGCAATGAAAACAATAATAGTTAATGACAACAAGAATAATTTCGATTTCATCTAAATTTCTCCAACTGAATTAGTGAATAAGTGAAACTGCTCAGGCTGTCATTGAGAGCGTAGCGATGAAGCAATCCCAGCCATTGGCGCACAAAAATTATATACATTAGGCGAGGCTATACTGTAGGCAGGCCCGCCTGTTCCAAGTAGTGCGTGAAACAATTATAAACAAATTATACTCGAAAGCGTTCGGTAACTCACGCATAGCGCATTAAAAAGGGTTGACTACTACAGGAGATGGCGTAAGACGCAGGTGCAAACCTAACCTCACGCTTCCAGGAGTAGTCACGATGAAGTGTATCACCCTTACCTGCAAACAATTTTGCAGAAAGCCGTTCCGCAAATCGATTTGGCGCTCCTGGCGGGCAAGCCGACGGCAAACTGCGCCTAATCCCGGCGCAACCGCTGGCAGTGATCCACGGCATGGCCTTGACGGAATGAGCGCTGGCGCAACGGCTGCGTCCCCGGCGCTGCCTGGTGGCCCAGGTGGAAAACCGCAGACCTACCACGAGCGCAGCATTCTGCTCATGGTGCTGGTCCAAACCATGTAGCGCAAATCCTACGAACAGATCATCGACTGGTTGGCCACCGATGAAACGCTATCCATGGCACTGGGCTTTACTCAGCGGACGCCAGCGGGTCAATTACGCACCATTTCTAAGGGGCACTCCTGGGAGCGGCAGGCGGCCCTGGGGCTGCTGCCCCCCTGTTCTTCTTCTTGGGGCCGGTCGGCCTGTTGATCCGCCTAGGTGTGGTCAGCGGGAAAGGGCTGATCGTCGACTCGGCCTTGCTGGCAGCCTGGTATCAGGCCGATCCGGGAACCAGTTGGCAGCAGTATGCCAGGAAAAATGCCGTGTTCGGGTATAAGGTGCATGCCGCCCTCTATCTGGCGAGCAACTTGCCGGTCTTCGTACTGGTCACCCCAGCCCACGTGCATGACTCGCTGGTCGGCTGGTTCATTCTCCTGGTGGCGGCTGTATTGTATGGGTTCCAGGTGCTGGTTGTGTATGCCGATGCGGCCTACTTTGACCGGCGTTTCTTCCGAGTGGTTCAGGAGTTCCTGGGCGCTCATCGGCTGTGGACTACAATGTGCGGCGAACCGGCAAACGCAAGTTGGCGACCCTGTTCTTCCTGGGTCAGTGGCGCTGCCTGGTGATCCCCCGTGCAGCGATATCGAGCGGCATTTCGCCTGGATGGAACAGTACTTCGGTCTGAAGTATTTCTAATGCTACTCCTGGCTGCGCGTGACGCAATTAGTTTTGCTGACTTATTGTGCGGTTTTGGCGGTGGTGTTCGCGGCTCACCGCTATGAACACCCCGAGTTGATCCGCCGCCGCGCCATGGTTCTTGCCAAAGCGCGAAATCATGAGTTACCGAACGCTTAAATACTATTCTACATCCATGATCGAATATGGAACAAATAATCCTTATGTACTATTAGTGATTAACCTGGAAGAATTATAGACTGGTGGCGAATTAACCCGTATTATTGTGACAAACTACAATTTTTATGAGTTCTAGGAGGAACCATGTTAAAAAAGTTTTTCTCTGTAACTATTATAGCCATAATATTGTTCAGTACCTTCGGTGCAAGATATTCAGCAAAGGCCCAGGCAAGAACAGCTAGTTGGGTTGTTTCGGTAACCTATCAAAATGTAGGTACTGCTCCGACACCTGTTAATGTGGACTTCTATCAGGAAGGGAGTACAACTCCGATTTCATTTGATCCGCTAAGTGGAGGAAGTCTGAATCCAGGAGCTGGAGCATCCTTCTTCATAGGAAGCGTCAGTGGGGTAGCGGCTGGATTCCGTGGAAATGCGGTCATGTCGGCTAGTCAGCCCTTAGTTGCAACCGTGGTCCAATTTTCACAACAAGCTGGTTTTAAGATGCGTCTTTTATCGAACGGGTTTCAATCCTCAGATGCTTCAAGCCAGTATTTAGTTGCAACCACGCTACTGAACAAATTCAGTCGCACTACAGTATTTTCGATCCAGAACACAGGCTCCAGTGATGTTACAGCAACTGTTCGCTTTTATGATGCAGATGCTGGAGGTGTGTTGGCTAGTTCAATAGATCATGTTATTCCAGCCATGTCGTCTAAGTATATTGAGATGGATGACCCCTCTGATACAGGTTTCGGGTCCAGAACAGTGTTTAATGGCTCTGCGATTGTAACAGTCAACACTGGAAGCATTGTGGTATCTGCGAGTGAGTTATATACAAATAGGAATGTTGCAGCTAATTTTGAAGGAATTCCACTCAGTCGGGTTGCGAATACGATTTATATGGCTACCGCACTTTGCCAGAGATTTGGTTTAGACACCTTCTATGCAGTCCAGAATGCTTCCCTGACGGATAGCGCACAAATTACTGTGACCTATAAAAACTTGGATGGTTCAGACAAAGCCGTAGATGGTCCATATTCAATTGGGCCGGGACAAAAGAAATCAATCAACACATGTGCGCCAAGTAGTGGTACAAATATGTCCGGATTTACCGGCTCTGCCGTTATCACTAGTGTGGGGGCTCCTATTGCTGTGATTGGTAAAGCACAATGTTCTGTGGCGCCTGGAACTTGCCCTGCTGATAAGGTGGATGTCTTCACCTCATTCCTAGGCGAGGCGGAAGGTGCCTCTAAGTTGGCAATGCCATTTATTCGTTGGGCGAATGATACTAACTTCAATTCACCTACAAATACAGGTGGAAAACAACGGGCATTTATCGCTATCCAAAACCTCGAAGGTTCTACTATACAAGTAAATGTTAAATACTACGACAAGGCAGGAAATTTAGTAGCCACTCATCCTCTTACGATTAGTGCGTTCTCTAAGGGCAATTCGGATCCAAGTACTGCTGGTGCATTAGGGAAATTCGGCATGAATGCTGGTGAATTTGGCTATTACACTGATGGCTCATTCGGTGGGTCTGCAGTTGTTGAAGCAGGCGCTGGAAATCCAACCGCTAAATTCATCGCAATCGTTCGGGTTCAGCATCCAGGCGCGGGCGAGGATTATAATGGCATTCCAATACCATAAAGGTTCTCTCAGATAGTTGCACAGCATGACTCACCCCGGATTTAATCTTGGGAGAGTCAAAGGGCGGTAAGCAAACCATAGCTGGCTCAGAGCCAAACGTAACCGATAAAGCGGAACTGCAGTAGAGCGGTTCCGCTTTCCGGTTCTGTGGCACCAATGGTCGAGGAGCCAGTCCCGCAGGGGGAGCAAAAGGTCATCCAGCAAAGAGAACAGGAATGCCTGCACCAGAGCAGCAATAGCCAGGAGTTTGGCACGGCGTTCCCAGGCCAACAGGCGCGGGCTTTCGAAAGCCAGTTCGGATTTGCTGTAACGGATGGACATCTCGACCTGCCAGCAGCGATTGTAAGCCAAGACAATTCGCCAGGCGTCTTCCGCTGTAGCAATCGGTTCGTTGGTCAGCAGATACCAGGGTTTGCGTCCCTTACCGGGGCGAGAGACGACCAACGTCAAGGGGCAGTCGGGGAAATCGGGGAGCCGCACTGGCAAGAAGACGATGCCGGTCTTGCGCTCACAACGCCGGCGGGCATCATAAATCATGCGGTGCTCCAGCGAGCGTTTGCCCCGCAAGCACTCCCAGGCTTTGAGATGGCGTCCATCGGGGGGTGAGCAGCTTGAAGTTTTTCGGCCAGCGGACAATGAAACGCACCTGGTAGAAGATTGCCAACCCCAACCAGGGAGCACCGGCAAAGCCCCGATCCCAGATATGTACCACCACTCGGCCCCACCGCTTGGCTATCTGTCACAACAGGCGATGTTCTTCTTCACGACGGCTGGTTTTGGCCTCTCCCCGCGTGGTCCAAAAGCGCAGATGGGCCAGGGTCGGAGCGCCGTGCATACCGGTAATGACGATTTGCAGCCAGTTCAGCCCGGGCACAAAGACTGGTCTTCCGGAGGGCAGGTTGTAGAAGCCGGGTTTGATGCGCTTGAGCCGCTGCGCCTTGCTGGAACGCTCCGCACATAACCGCTCGGCTTTCAGGCTTTCGGGTTTCTCGATCACACTCTCATCCCAGATCCCATACACATCCTCCCGGGGATGTAAGCGCCGGTCAATGGCCCGGTCAGCCTGCTGCCACAGGTAGTCTTCGACCATTTTTGCGTTTCAGGTCTGGTTACCCAGCAAGTTGCTGATCCGTTTGCTCCCAGCCGGAGCGCGGTCTGCTCCCAAGAGCATGCCCTCGAGTTCGCTCAGCAGCAAGCCTTGATTGCGATGCCGGTACATGACGATCACCAGCAACAAATCCAGAAAGATTTGCACCAGCCGCCGGTCCATTTTGGCGTGCAAATCTTGCAGGAGGGAACGCACAAAGCGATAACATAAGTCCGCTAACACGGCTGAATGATAGCTGAACCTTGACCACCCTTGTGATTCGCTGTATGCTTTTGCATGAGAAGACCTCCTGGGCTAAAGTTTTTTCTTAGCAGAATAAACTTACCAGAAGGTCTTCTTTTTTGCACTACCTATAACGACACCTCCCGAACATTAATTTCGGGAGGTGTCATGTTTTTTTCCACAAAGTTTTTGATAAAGATTAGAGTAAAAATATGCGGCATTTTGTATTGTGTAATTAGAAACCCTTTTTTTTGCTTCCTTTACCATGTAGGCGGTTTGTTTACGGTGAGATAATATTCGTAAGATCGCCATAGCTAGCGCATAGGAATCCTTCGGGGGTACTAGTATGCCAGTTTCATTGTCAATTATTAATTCTTTACTTCCTGATACCTCAGTGGCTATGACAGGGACACCCATAGCCATTGCCTCTAAAATGACTGTCGGAAACCCTTCCCACAAAGATGGGACAACCAAGCAATCAAGTTGGGGGAGTATTTCAGGGATGTTCTCACAATATCCTAAAAAATGAACGTATTCGTTTATATTTAACTTCGTACACTGTTGACGGAGGGTGTTCTCTAATGGGCCAGAGCCTATGATCAACAAATGAGCTTTAATTTGATCATGAATGATACGAAGCGCCTCGAGAAGATAAATATGACCTTTTTGCTCTGTAAGTCTACCTATAATACCTATCTGCGGATCATGTAACGCCCTTGGGGTTGATAATGGATCTGTAGGCATTGGATTTGAAAATAAGTTAATGTCTATTCCATTGTAGCAGAGATAAACTTTCTCCCTTTTTGAATGGGTCGGCGTTTGATGAATAAGGCTATTGTAGATTGTTCTTGAGACCGCGATATTTGCATCAAAAAGGATTGGAAAAAAGCAACTTATTACCCGCCCTATGGATGGGTGTGTAAGCCATAAACGCTCCACGTGAACTGTTCTGACTGCGCAGGGATGGAGAGGATGGAATAACTTGATAAGTATATTTAACAAATCTCCCCTTTCTGAGTGGCTATGAACAATGTGCGGTTTAAATCTCGAGACTTCTTGCCATAACTTCCAGAAAACACGGCTAATGTCTTTTGGAAAAAAAGCAGAGGATTCAATAAAACCTCTTAGATAAATGCCCTGGGATAAAAGAATATTTTCCCATTTTTGCTCAGCTGGTGAATTATACTTCCACATAGCAAAGACAGCAGGCTTAATGATAGTTCTATCCAATAAAAGAGCTAAGCGTGTAGCAAAGGATTCTGCACCCCCTGAATGATGCCCAATAGCAATGCCAGAAACTAAATGAAGTACACGGACTTCTGGCTTCATAAAATTTCTAATAGGTTTGTCCAGTTTTTTAGAAGACAATAATTTGAATTGTACTTTGTAGCAATTTGACTTATAATGTGTGCCTGTTCTTTCATGATATCTCTTACAAGGTTGGTTATCAATGATTCATCCAGGCTGCGTATATCTACCCAATACTTGTCTAAGCCGAATGATTCCATCACACCAATGGCTTTGGGTTGATATCCTATCAAGATAACGGGTGTGTAGGCATTGAAAGCCATGATAGCCGAATGCATTCGTGTTCCGATGATACAATCCATTTCACGATAGGCATTTATAATTTCAAATACGTTTTGGCTATTGTGGAAATGAATAGGGATAGGCGCAGTTTCTTTAATGCTGCGATACACCCGTTCTGAGGTTAAACGATCGTCTTGAATTTTACTAGGCCCATAACTTTGTACGAAAATGTGAATGTGAGCGGCGATTTCGCTGTGAAGTTTTAATATTAAGTTTCTCATGACTTCTTCATAGTGTTTTTGATCAAATCCCGGCATTTGCACACCTAGGTTCATTAGAGTCATTCCAATTTGCGGATTACTTTCACGACAAATCATTAGTCTTTCCTGAAGAGTTTGCTGTGGACGAAGGCCAAATGCCAAATCAGGCAATAAAACTAGATGTGAATTGGACTTAAGAATACGTTTTACGTAATTGTATGACTGACCTTCTCTTACAGCGACTAGTTTAACACGGGCTAGAACCATTGCTACAATTTTTTGTTGTATCTTTCCCGAAATTGGACCAATCGATTGGGGTAGCATAAACACCCTTTTTCCCAGGATTAGAGGAAATATTAAAGCCACTAAATGCCAGATGAGTGCTGGGCTTATAGAACGATAAGCATATAGATTTCCGCCTCCACAACTAAGGATTAAATCTGCCTCGTAGTATGCTTGTAGGAGGAACTTTTGCTCTCTCGAGCCAAAATAGAACCGTATTCGAAAATAGCGAAAAAGCAATCCTGTTAGGATGAGTAGGAATAGGTTGAATAGGGCGAGGGGGAGTTTCGAGCGAAAATTTCCTTTTCTACAATCGGCAAACCAGTTACCTATCGAACCGACTACTAAAATGTCTTCGAATTTCTGCCAAGACATAGGGTCGTTAGCTGCGACGATGATCTCGGCAGTGGGATATCTTTGTCTCAGGGCTTTTAAAGTCGAGTGCATAATGGCTTCATCCCCCAGGTTAAGGGCAGAGTGCAAATTAATGATAAGAATTTTCATTAGGCTTTTCTTGGAGAATTGTGCAGAGCAGTTTTCATAAAAACTCTACTTGGTTTATTAACCTATCCCATGTGTATTCTTTCGTTCGGTTCGCCCCAATTTGGCGAAGTTCTTCCGCTAAGTTTCCATTTGTTAAAACTTCTTTGATAGCATGACTGAGGTCTGTGTGAGATGATGGTTTAACAAGGAAAATGCTTGGTGGTTCACCAGCTAGTATTTTTCTATCACCCACATCGGCGGTAACTACAGGAACACCGCACGCCCAACTTTCGAATAGTTTCAGTGGAGCTCGCCCTCGAGCTGCCTCTTCATCCCGAACGGGGTCAACTGTCACGTCAGCAAGATAGTAGTAGTTTACTACCTCTTCTGGGGGGACTTTTCCAAAGAAGATAACACTCTTGCCTAAATTAAGTATCTGTGCAAGCTGTTTTAATTGATCCATATCTTCACCACTTCCTACTATGAGTAAGACGGAATTGGGAATCTCTGAATGGACAATGGCAAAAGCCTGTAACAAAAGATCCACTGCATGACTGATCAAACTAAGGCTTCCAATATATGCTACTACTTTCTTGTCCCTCAGACCTAGTTTATCCCTTAGTTCCTCGATCTTTTTTTTAGGGGGGGTGACAAAACGGGTGAGATCGACCCCGTTCGGCAAATAGAAGATCTTATTCTGAGGTACACCCCATGAGATCAGCTTGTCCATCATAAAAAACGTATTGGTGGTCACTTTATTGGCCAGTTTGGGTGCCCATTTTTCAAACCAGGTGATAATCTCTTTTTGACATCGATTAGAGAATCGGTTAGATGCAGCCTCATAATCATCACAGTCTACAAACAACAGTTTATTACGCAAATATCTGACTAAAAATCCTGCTATGCTATTCATGGGATGGGGTTTGCATACGTAAATAATATCGGCCGGAGTTAATAATGCAGCCAGTGTCAATGCAATTATTGAACGTAAGGTGGTAAATAACAATTGGTAACCCTTATAATAACTTTTTTGACTGCCCCGTTTACGGACATGCATGGGACCAACGTAGCGTATAGAAACACCTTGTTGTACAAAGTGTCTGGTGGACAGACTTTCAAAATTGGGATGTAGTGCAACGATAGTGGTATTGTGGCCGCGCCGGGTCAATTCGCGCGCTAAGGGCCAGTAGCGCCCTAATCCAGAGGGACTTTCTAAATCTTGGGTCAACAAAAAAAGGAGTCTCATTACAATGAAAGCCTTCTTTGTTGAAGATGCATAATCTCGATAAGTTTGACCAGCTCAATCCATCCTGGATCTGAATAGAAAGAACCCTTTGAGAAGGAGAAATGAGATTCACATTCTAAAATCGCTTGTGCGAGTGCCAGTGAGTTACCGGATGGAACAACCTTAACCGGTGTAGTTGATTTTTGTGTGAACTCTGAGCTTGCTATCGCCGCTGTAACTACACATGGAAGTCCATAAGCCAAAGCGATTTTGACCGCTCCTGATTGGGTACCGCCAGTGTATGGCGCCACAAACACATCGGCTGCAGAAAAGTAAAAAGGAACCTCTTCGTTAGGAATGTATCGATCCTCTAGACGGACAAGATCCGCAATTTGGAGTTGAGTGATTTGTTTCATGTAATTAGTCTTGTCCCAAAATTCGCCAGCGACAACCAAATAAACTTGCCTTCCTTGGTATTTCAGGTAGGCAATGGCCTCTAGTAGAAATTGTAAT
Source organism: Hadarchaeum sp. (SeqCode) (assembly GCA_038851515.1). Lineage (GTDB taxonomy): Archaea > Hadarchaeota > Hadarchaeia > Hadarchaeales > Hadarchaeaceae > Hadarchaeum. Next base: position 2,194 of record JAWCKT010000023.1, on the reverse strand, counting down.
CCTTTATATTTTCGTACGATACCAAAAAATAATATAATGGGTTTGTCTTGGGGTAAATTTAATACCTGTCTCGCTTTTTCCTTTGGGATGGCCTTATTAAACATTTCGTAGACCGGGTGTGGGATAATTGTTACCCTTGCGTGAGGGAATATTTTTCGCAATGTGTTTGCCTCCTTATCTGATTGGCAAATAAAAGCATCTCCCTGCTTCAATGCATAATATGATAACAGAGTATCAAAGAGGTGTCGCTCGTGTGGGTAGATATTATGAATAATATAAAGAAGAGGCGTGTTAATGCGCTTGAGCAAAATACCCAAAGATCCAAATGCAGGCGACCAATAGGTCGTCCAATGTTGAAGAATTACAAGCTCGGGTTTAAGAACTTTTATGTAATTAGCGGTATGCAGCCATGTCCAGGGGTTGAATGGGGTGAGCAAGTATTCAGCATCTGTTTGGAAAATTACCTGACTTGGATCACGGTCGCTTTTACCTGGATACAGCCAGGATGGGTATTGAGACTTAAACGAGATTACATGCACTTCGTGTCGTGCTGATAACGCTTTAGTCAGCATGGTTGTATAATGAGCAATTCCACCTCGATAAGGATACACGGGTCCGATGATAACAATGCTCAAATGGAAACTCCTGTAATAACCTACTAGAAAGAGTAAGGTGCAGATTTATAGGCCTTTGCGGCTCATCTCTGAGGATGCATTTTGCTGCTATAGTCATCTTTAGGACGGTTTTTATTCTCCATCTCAACCCGCCGCATCCGGTAAAGCACTTCCTCAAGTATTTTACGGTTAAAACCCACCAAATCTGCCACCAGGCCAATCAGCAACACTTGAAAGCCGACGATGAGCAATACCGCTGAGAGGATAAGCGATTGGACAAGAGCCCTACCTTGACCAACAATGTAGTTGAAGTAAATAAAGCGCAACCCTAGGGCAACGCCTCCAAGGATTAGAATTATGCCTAAAGTGGTGAAAACACGCAATGGCCTGTACATGGTGTAGGCGCGAATGATCGTGGCGGCAGACTGGCCCAGATAATGAGGAATGTTGCGCATCAAACGCGAGGGACGCGTCTGAGGGTTAGTGCGAACGGGAACGAAGGCAATAGCCATGCGACGGGAGCCGGCCTGGATCAGGGTCTCTAGAGTGTAAGAATACTCGTTCAAAACCAGAGTGCGCAGGGCTGCCTCGCGGCTAAAGGCACGAAAGCCACTGGTTGCATCTGGGATTGATATACCAGAGGCGCGGGCAATAATCCAACTTCCCAGGCGTTGTAACACGCGCTTAGAGGCAGAGAAGGTATTGAGCGTCGCCACACCGCGATCTCCAACTACAATGTCAGCCTGACGGTTGAGAATGGGTTCAATGAGATGCCGAATATCCTCGGCATTATACTGGTTATCTGCGTCGGTATTTACAATGAGGTCTGCACCTCGCTTCAGGCAGGCCTCCAGACCAGCCATAAAGGCATAAGCCAATCCCATGTGATGAGGCAAGCGAATAATATGATGGACACCGCACGCTTGTGCTACTTTGACCGTTTCATCATCGCTGCCGTCATCAATCACCAAATACTCAATGGTATCAATGCCTGGCAGCACACTTGGTAAAGCCTGCACAGTAATTGGCAGGGTGGATGCTTCGTTATAACACGGAATTTGGATGATGAGTTTCACAGATATATAAGGCTAAAGAATTTACCACAGGATTAAAGGCAGGTAGAGACCATGTCTAAACAGATATAAATTCCACACCGCTACATCGCGCCAGTTCCCTGCCCAGTCATAAATGCGGGCAAATATCCCGATACCAGATTGCTCCGGAATGCTGCTGGTGTCCCAATTATAACCCCAGTCATCTGAGTCGTCCCAATCCGCGCCTAGAAAGATCCAATTAGTTAATTCCCAATCCCCAGGATGCCAGAAAAATTCCACATGGCTAACTCCACTCACGGCTTCGTTGCCGGGAGATGGGTCATTAGCGGTGATGTTTATGGGCGCCAACCCGTCAGGGAGTGCAGCATTACTGGTGAGAGAAGATATTGATGCCACAGGATCGTGGGTGTCGTTTCCATATAAAGCTATTAGGTAACTATGGTCTGAACCCCCTGCGGAAGGGTGGTTCCAGGCGCGCAATTTAACATAATAGGTGCCATCGCGTGTAAGGCGGTAGCTCAAATA
>JAWCKT010000022.1:0-13453 GCA_038851515.1 Hadarchaeum sp. (SeqCode) | reverse complement strand
AGCAGATGCCAGCGACGACCGAAAACGCTTTCACAATTTCTTGCATACTCTCTTTGAACTTCGCTTTAGATAGATATCGATAAAGGTTGCTCAAGTCGAATTTTCCGTCATCAGAAATTACAACTTTTCTAAGGGTTGGATTTTTGTCCGCCGTTTTACTCAGCTCCCTCCTTACTCCAATCTTACATGACTTCTTACATTTGTTCAGCATCGGTTCCAGATAGCGTTTGAATAGGATGTACGCGAAGTTGCTGGCTTTGTCCGCGTCAGCTACCCCTTCAGGCAGCCCGATGACTAAATCCCTTTCGTAAACAGCCTCGTTGTATTTGCCCAGAGGAACTCCCGCCTTCCAGATTGCTATGTCGTCCCGGTATAGTTCCGCCTCGGTGGCCACCAGGTAGTTCGCTTGATTCGGTGAGGTGAGCGCTGCGTAGAGGTCTATAATGGTGGTGTTTAGGTCGGAAAAAGCGTTGAAAAGTTCTTGGGTTCTTTCGCTCTCGTGAATTCGTTTGCTGTTTTTTATTAACTGGTCTACGTTGAGCAATCCACTCTCGATAATTTTGTCCCCGAAAAGTATGGGGTGTTCTTCAACGCACTGGGAGATGGTATCCTCGACACCAGAGGCGCCGATGACAGGTATAATGTGCGCCAGAAAACTGTTCGTTAGGTTTGAATAAGCCACTAAGGTTTGGACATCGTTCTGGACCATTTTAGCTTCTATGATTTTCAGAGATGGAGCACTCGAAACTAGGAAGAGCCTCCTTTCCGCGATGGTTAAGCAAACAAACACGACTATCCAGATAGTCTCACTTCCGACGGTGTACCAGTTGAACCCCGTGGCAACTGTTTGAAAGAAAAATAGTAGATAAATAGGTATTCCTAGGAGCATTAAAACCATTCCAGTTAAGGACCACTTGGAACTCGATAGGCCCAGCACATTCCACAGAGAACCGTAAATTTTTTTAAATGAATTGATTTTCCAAACTTGGCCCATTGAAATCAAGGCCGTTCCAGCCACCCAAAGTAGTGCCGCCGCGTAAGCTAGTTCGTTGATGAGATTAAAAAAAATGACCACGGCCATGGAAATTATTGAAATTAAGAAACAGATTGCCCCTACAGTGGTCATAATTAAGGCCGCGGAATATCTGGCTCTCTTCATGTTTTCAATGGAATAGATTACAAAAACCAGCGCTAGGACTAGGAGAGCAACGCCAAGCAATAGAGCAAAAAATTCTGGGGGGCTCATTTCTTGCTGACCTCCATTACCCTCTCAAGCGCGAGGACTTGCTCCTCGGTAAGCTTTTTTGGGTCAATTGAGAGTACCAGGGCCAACCTTCTTTTGACGCACAGTTCCTTTAGTTCCTTGAGGAATTCAAGAGCTACCTTAAAACTGTTGACTAGCTTTATCTCGTTGAAGCAGTCAAACATCACCACCGAGCCAAGGCCAATCTTTGAGACCAAGAACTTCAGCCCGTCTAAATCGTCAGGCATTATGGATTTTTCCTTGGTTTTGTTGAAAGTCAGCCAGACGATCTGAACGTTCTTCAGCCTGTATCTATTTTTCACCTTGTTCGGTTCAAGTTTGCTCACACAGAGTACCTTAAATGAGTATTGAACCGCTTCCTTTATCATTGCATAGCCTTTTTCCGGTTTTTCCTCTTGCAGAAGATGCACCGAACCCGGACGTATCGTTTCAAAAATTGTGGGCAGTTTTGTGTTTTTCAGGAGCTCCTCGATAACTCCGTAACCTGAGAGAACTCCGCCGTGATCGCGCAACATTTGTTTCAGCCAAATATCTGCGGCTGGCTGCGAACTTGATTTGAATTCTAGATAGGTTTGGACGAACAAATTCTTGTAAGGCTCGGAAAGATTGGGTTCCATCTGGTCGCCGAGATAAACGAGAATTTTTCTCACAGTTTCGGGCAAATTTAGTGAGTCTAAAGTAGATGGGTCCAATAAAATGTTTCCTTTTTCGTCTAGGTGAATTATATAACAAAGATCAACGTTTTTAAGAAATTTCTGGAATTCTATAACATTTTCCCCCAGCTCCTTTCCAGGCAGAGCAAGCAGCAACTCTTGCAGGAATGACTTCAAATTTGATATAAATGGTAATTCGGAAGTAGGTTTTTCCATATCTGTCCCTCCAGCCGATTATCAAGAGGATTCTTTTTGCTAAAGAGAAACCTTGCCATAGCTTCTTTCGCCCCCGCTATTAGTGGATGGGGATTTTTCCTTTGGGCCCCCTTCGAATTTTAGTGACAAGGCCCAAGCAATGGCAACGAAGGCGAGGGTACTTATTATCCCGCCTAGGGGCGGATAGTTGGCATACTGGATTAAAAGAATGTTGGTAATTGAGATGGCGACAACATAGAAGACAAAGTAACTGATCAATAGCAGCCTGTATTTTTTTCTCAGCAGTTCTGTCGTGGCTGCCCTAATTAAATTAATCCCAACGATTAAATTTGCCAAAATGTAGATCAAATTGAAAAAGACAGCGATTGCGAAATACCAAGTTGTGGCATATGCATAGCCCCAACCAAATTCAGTCCAGAAAATTTTGAAGGGAACGGTTGAAAGGGTAATTACACCCATAATTGAGGCCGGGATCAATACCAGCAGGTTTTTCCAAGTTTGTCTTTTTAGCATAAGGAAAGTAATCAGCAAAAAGGCTGGAAAAGTGTAGCCAAAAAGGGCGCCTAGGGTGATGAAATCAGCGGACAGCTCGGCAGTAGGGGCATTTCTATGTAAAAAAGCCATCAGAATCCATAGCCCGGCGAAGAGCCCGTAAAGAAAGAAAGATCGGTAGATCCAACTTCTTGGATTTCTCAAGATTAGGAAGAATGAGACCACGAAAATCAGACCGCTACCGATTAGGTATTGGAGAGTGATTGGGATGAAATACCAGCCAGCCAAGTTTACACACTCCTAAGCAATTCGATGTCATCGCTTTTATCGCTACTGGCTATTTTTGGTGGTTTTATACTTCCGATTGGGACTCCCTCCTTCATTTTTTTCATAGAATACCTCATGAAGGCGCCCTTTTTAAGGTACTGAACTTCGATTATTTCATGAGGTTCCTTAATCCCGAAATCATCCACGTAATTTTTAAACTCTGGATTTATCCGGTAAAGTGCGTTGAATAGAAACTCCGCGGTTTTTTCCTCCGAGTAGTCCCATTCCGGCTCCATCAAAAGGAGCAAGTGTTCCTTCGGGTTGGTCGCCTTTGCCAAGCACCACCTATCAGTTTCCTTAAGACCAGCCTCACAGAGGGCTTTGACCGCAATGGCCTGCGAGACCCTGAAATAACCATAGATATCGATGATCTCGTTTTTTCTGCCTTCAAATTCAAAGATAGGCAGACCGTCGTCCCTAAAGTCCACGACCCTGAATTTATCCTCGATATTGTACCTCATCAGCATGGTTCCGAAAGGTGTGCCCACGAGTTCGTATATTTCTCCCTTTTTCAGTTCGTCGATCTTTTTTATCTCCCCTGATTCGGTTAAAAACTCAAAATACATGTTGCGCAGGTCGGGAATCAAGTCAAGCTTTCTGTCGGCATGCCCGTACATTACCATTCCGAATTCCGTGCTTCCGTAGGCATTAGTGGGGACGACCCCAAATTCCTCCTCGATATGGTCGAGATACAGCCTTGTGTCGTATCCGCCTAGGCCGATCCCCTTTACCGGCAGAACCTCTCTCGCCTTGTTATATTTTTTTCCTTTAATTTTGCACTGGAGATACTTCAAAAAGAGCAGGAATTTTGTTATCCCTAAGTTCATCGATTGGTAATAGTCCTTGAAAAATTCGTCGGGTTTGGTGAAGTATTGTGCCATCATGTAGAAGGTGGAGGCAATTCCCCCAGCGATGTCAATTTTAGCCCCCTTTTCGATTTCCTTGAGGATGATCCACATTTTCTTTCGCATGTTGCTGATGTTATCAGTAACGTTTCGTGGTGGTATCGGCTTAAGCAGCTTTTCGATCGGATGCATCTGGAAGCCCGAGGCGTAAGGTGCTGGAGCCACGATGTTCAGATAAGTATCCCCTCCGCGGAGCTTGGTGTCACCGGGTTTTTCACTGCACATTATTATCAAGTATGAGGTTAAGCTGTCCCATTCTCGGCGGAAGCTTTTCCCATAAACCAGCCACTTGCTTTTGCCGCCGCTACCCGAGGTCTTGGCACAGAAGTCAAACTCCTCAGGTAACCACCCTTCGAGCATTGGAGCAATCTTCTGACTAATTCGTTGATAATAGTCCCACCAAAGTTCACCTTTTTGCCTAGGCACGGTCCTGCTGAGCAGCTCAACCTTTTCACCAAATTCGTGTAGAATGGGGTAATCTCCGTAGCTCGTTAGCGGCGCATCTTCAAAGCTCTTGACACCTTGGAGACAGAGCTTTGCGGCCATTTTTGTTCGCTGCCATTTTTTAAAGTATTCATCCCGCTCTTGAAGGTTGTACTCAAGCTGTTCGGAAAATGATTTCTCAAGGAAAGAGCAATGCTTCTTCCACAGCTCCTCGCCTTCTCCCATAGAGACCATATCTTCCCAAATGGGTGACGTTATTTAAGGTAATGTTTTAGTTTCTGAAACTTCTCCTTTATAAATCGCGGAGGGCGCTGAAAAATTACCTCATCGAAGTTTTCCAAAAAATCAGTTTGAAACTCAGAACTACTCATAAACCGGTCCGAGGACTTCCAACCCACCCTCGTTGACCATGAGTTGGTGCTTTTTCATGGAGTGCCTGCAGGCGCGCATCTTCCTGATCTGAATGTATCTGGTGACGAGTTCCGGGCTCTCGATTACACCCAGTTCGATGACACCATCAGCAAGGTAAGATTCCGGAATGTGTCTTCTTCCCTCACCCATAACTTGAGCCTCTTGAATTATGAATGAGGTCAAGCCGCTGTCTCTAAGCAAGTTGAAAAAGTGGTAACTTTCCCTCCGCAAGTTATCCGTTTTCGCTAGAGTCTGCAGGGCATTCAGGGAGTCAAGGCAGAAGACGGTGAACTTGTCCTTCATCTCTTCCTTGTAGAACTTGATCACGTCCTCGGTGATGCTCAGCATATTTAGCGACGGTTCTTCTTCCCGCCACTCCTTACGGATGTCTTGATAGTCAAAGATCTGAAGATGATCCGGCTTCTTGATTCCCAAGCTTTCCATGTTTCTCAGGTGACTTTCCTTAGACTCCTCAAGTGTGACATAGACTCCGAACTCATCCCTGTGTTTATTTAGATAGTTGGAGAGAACGTTGTAAACAAAACTGGATTTCATCGATCCTACTCCACCAGTCACCAGCACCACGTAGCCCTTAGGTATATCGTTCTTCAAGACATTGTCCAGCCCTCTCACCGTGTCACGGAGCATGGTTTCGCCACTAATGGCTTTTCAATGTGATTATAAACCTTTTTCTTTCAACCCATGCAACAAATCCGGTGCCTCAGAAGTCTGCGTATGCATACTGGCCGGATTTCCGACGCTTTTTCAGCTTTGCCCGAACAGGCAGGATTAACAGGGCACCGGCAACGAACCCGCCTATATGTGCCCAGTAGGCAACGCCCTCTGAGATTCCGGTTAACCAAGTCACCGAGGCTGAGAACACCTGTAGCAGGAACCAGAATCCTAGGAAGAAAATCGCCGGGACCATGATTATCCTCCAGAAAAGATAGATTCCTACTGCCGTGTAGACCCGGGCTCTGGGGTAGAGCACGAGATAGGCTCCCAGCACCCCTGAAATGGCCCCCGAGGCGCCTATAGTGGGTATCTCTGAGCTAGGATCGGTCAGAGCGTGAATGAGGCTTGCAATTACACCCGTTCCCAGATAGAAGGCCAGAAATTTGCCGTGGCCCAAGGCATCCTCAACGTTATCGCCGAAGATGTAGAGGTAAAGCATGTTTCCCAAGATGTGCAGGATTCCGCCGTGAAGAAACATCGAGATAAAAAGCGTTTCAAGCCTTTTGCCCGCGAGCACCTCGGTTGGTCTCATCCCATAGAGCTCAATAGTGCTTTCAAACGTCCCGGTGAGCAGCGTGAGTACGAATATGGCGATGTTGATTACAATCAGCGCGATATTGACGTAGGGAAACCGCGAGCTGGGATTCTCATCCTTGAGGGGAAACACCGCAATTCACCGCTGCTTTCTCCTAGGGTTCACCACGATGACCGCATCCCTGAATTTCTGATTGGGCACGATGATTAGTTCGCCGTTTGGGGTTCTTAGCTTCGTGACCGTCAGCGAGATTTCCACGACCGTTCCCCGTTTCCCTTCTATTTCAACTTCGGTCCCCACCTGGATGTTTTTATCCCCTATCAGCGAGATTCCGGCGAGGATGTTGGATATCCACACATCCTTAACGGCGAAAAGTAGAACGGCGCTGATGGTGCTGAAGGCTAGGAATAGCTCTACTATCGCTTGAATTACTCCCCAGACGTTGAGGAGGTAAAGAAAGACCACGATGGTAAAGATCATTGATAGGGAATTTGACAACCGCTGGTGCCCCACCATTATCTTTAGCTTTCTCCGGAATAGGCTACCCAAGACTGCCCAGAATATAACGATGGTGGCGACAACAATGAGAGTGGTCAGAATCTGTGACTCCCACATGCTCTCCCAGTGTTTATTGTTAGGTTAAATATAAATCGGTGAAAGTCTTTCTGGATTTCCATGTTGAATTTGATCGTCGCGGACGCCGAGGTTGAAACGGTTCCAGAGGAGATCGCCAATCATCGCGTTATCAGGTGGTACGCGAGGCAGAAGGGAAGGCGGCCAGTTGAAATTATTCTCAACTCCGGGTTACATCATGCGGCGATGAGGAGGCTTGCTGATGGCGACCGGCGCGGCAGGCCTGACATCACCCATATGTGTCTATTGCTAGCCCTGGACGCGCCGCTGAACCGTGAGGGACTTCTTCGCGTTTACATTCACACGAGGCAAAATATGGTTATTACCGTTGATCCGTCCACTCGGTTACCTAGGATGCTTAACCGCTTTGAAGGCCTCCTCGAGCAGCTCTTTCTTACTGGTGAGGCCCCACCAGGAAAACCGCTGCTGAGGTTGGAAAGAGCAACGTTGAGGGAACTGGTGAGCAGATTACGGCCTAAGAAGACTATTGCCTTCAGTGACAAGGGCAAAATGAAACAGCTGGCTGAGGTTTTTTCTGGGCTCGGCCTGAAGGACAACATCTGTGTTTTAGTCGGAGGATTCCCCAGCGGTGATTTTATCTCAGATGTAGGCTCGATTTCCGATGAGCAGGTTTGTATAGATCCTGATCTACTCACTGCTCCCACAGTAGTTTCCCGGGCAATTTATGCCTATGAAGAGGCTCTGGGGATCGTTAAGTCTAGGTTGGGTAGATGAAGATGCCGCATCGAAAGAAACGCCGTGGTCAAAATAACGAATTCAGAGAACTGGCATTAGAGCGCGTGTCCCTCCTGCTTGATCAGGCGGAAAGTATTTTCGCGAAGAAACCTGAGTTAGCTGACCGCTACGTCAGGGCCGCGTGGAGGCTCAAGACTCGTTACAATTTGAGGCTGCCTCGAGACATCCGTTTAAAATTTTGTAGAAAATGTTTATGCTTCTGGAGGCCTGGGGCGACCTGCCGAGTTAGAATTAAGCCCAAGATGATTATTATTACCTGTTTGAGGTGCGGACGGGTCAAACGGTTGCCTCATAGTTCAAAAAAGGGTTCTGAAGCGGCTACTGAGGCCCTTGGGAAAAGCGTTAATACTGCCTGCGACCAAAAATTAGAGGATTAAATCAGGTTGGAATGGAAATGTCGGTCAAGGAAGTTCAACCAACTGCGCTGGTGAAGCGGCTGAGCGATGAGCTCAAAAAAATCGAGGCGATAAAGCCGCCCCAGTGGAGCATATTCGTCAAGACGGGCGTTCACAAGGAGAGGCCGCCGGAGCAGGCTGACTGGTGGTATGTTCGGGCGGCTTCCCTGTTGCGGCGTCTCTACGTTGACGGACCGGTAGGAGTTTCCAGATTGCGCACCTACTACGGGGGCCGGCAGAATCGGGGTCAGCCTCCGGAGCACTTCAGGAAAGCTGGAGGTAAGATCATCCGCGTTGCTTTGCAGCAGCTTGAGAAGGCCGGCTTAGTGACCAAGGCCGAACGCAGGGGTAGAAAGCTCACCCACAAGGGCGTGAGCATGGTAGAGTCACTCGCCCAGCAGCTGAAGAATGAAATGAGGGCTTGATTTTATGGAAGAGGAAAGCGAGCTGGAGGCTTTGCGCAGGAAGAAGGCTCTAGAACTACAGGCCCAGTACGAGGAGCAGCAGCGCCAAGCTGAGCTGAGGCGGCAGTTCGAGATCCAGAAGAAGGCGATAATCTCACAGATATTGACCCCAGAGGCACGGAGCCGGCTGGCCAACGTCCGAGCGGTAAAACCCGAGTTTGCGGAGCAGCTGGAGATTCAGCTGATGCAGCTGGCCCAAGCGGGTAGAATTGGTGCCAAGATAACCGACACCCAGCTTAAGGAGATACTTGATAAATTGCAGTCGCGAAAGCGCGATATCAAAATAAGGAGGATTTGATATGGCAAGGAACAAGAGATTCCCGGTGAAAAAAAGGCTGGCTCGGGCGGCGAGGAGAACCAGAAGGGCCCCAGTCTGGGTGATGAGCAAGACTAAGGGAAAAATCCGCACCAGCGTCAAGCGGAGGAGCTGGCGCAGGTCGAGGATTAAACCATAGGTGATCGCATGCCTGAGGAAAAGATATTCGTCGTTTCTTTGGGTGAGGTCAAGAAAGCCCCGCGCTACAGGCGCGTTAACCGCGCGACAAAGCTGATTAGAGAGTTTCTGACCAGACACATGAAGTCAGAGAAAATAAAGTTGGATCCTAAGCTTAATGAGAAGCTCTGGGAACGCGGTCAGGAGAAGCCACCATCCAAGATCAGGGTGAAGGCGGTCAAGGACGAGGATGGGGTGGTTCACGCTTCTCCCGCGGAGTAGCTAGGGTGTAGGTGATGGCGATAATCAGGATGGCCTTTAACAGAAATCCTTTTTTGGGGGCGTATTCCTTGTGCACTGATAAAATTGCTCTTCTGCCTTCCATCTTCCGGTTTAATGAGAAGGAGGTGGAGGCAGCCCTCGGGGTGCCTGTGGTTAGAACAGACGTCGATCGGAGCCCACTGATCGGCGTTTTGATGGCTGGCAACTCAAATGGTTTAATCTGTTCGGAACTTTTTGAGATTGGTTCCGGCGCAGGGAGCCTGAAGCCCGATGTAGCGGTGGTCCAAATCCCTGGAAAGTTCAACGCCTTTGGCAACATTTTCCTAGTAAACGATTATGGGGCTGTAGCCAATCCGGATTTACCTGAGGAGATTTTGAAGCTGGTCGGTCAGAAGCTGCGCGTGCCTGTGGTGCGTGGGACGATAGCCGGGATAAAAAATGTGGGTGCAGTAGGAGTAGCTACCAATCGTGGTGTTCTGGTTCATCCCGATGTCACTAACGATGAGGCCAAGCTCATTGAGCAGACACTGAATGTTCCAGTAGATGTGGGTACAGCCTGCGCAGGGGTGAAGTTCGTCGGGCTCTGTATGGCGGCAAATTCTAAGGGAGCTATAGTCGGTATGACGACGACCGGACCCGAACTGGGACGCGTCGAAAGCGCGCTAGGGTTCATCTGAGGTGATGGAATGCAAATATACAGGATAAGCGGCTGGTTCAAACAGGGCCTCTTCAGGCAGAGGTTCAAGCGCGAGGTGATGGCGCTGTCAAAAGAGCAGGCCTTGGAAAGGGTCTACTCCCTATTGGGGAGCAGGCACGGAATTTCCAGAAACAGAATCCATATAGAGGAAGTCGCTGAGATTAAACCTGAGGAGATAACGGACCCGAGAATTTTAGCGATGTTGGAGTGATGGTGGTGGAACCCTTAAAAGTCGAGGAAAAGGAGAGGCTGCAGCGCCTTCTTGCTGAGATGAACGACGGACAGGCCCTAGTGGAGCTGTTGCGCCAGCAGGTCTCAGCGTTGGCGGGGTCCCTTTCCGAGCTCAACATGACAGTTGGTGCATTGAAGTCGCTCAAGGACATGTCGCCTTCAACCGACATTCTGGTTCCACTGGGTTCAGATACCTTTATCCCGGCCAAGCTGTCGTCTGCCGAAAGGGTACTGGTCGGACTGGGCGCTGATGTCATGGTTGAAAGAACCGTTGAAGAGGCGATAAAGTTTTTGGAAGCCAGGATTGCGGAGGTCGAAAAGGCCGTCGAGCAGACTAGGACAGAGCTGAAAAAAGTTGAGGACCGGATCGAGGCCATCAGACCCGAGGCGGAAAAGTTGTTGGTCAAGGCGCGGGGAGCGACCGGTAAATAGAGGCCGCACCGATGTTTGAGAAGCTCAAACAGAAGCTGAGGCAGGTAAAGGAGCGCATAACTAAAAAGATAGCTCCTGAACCGACGACCGAGGAAACTTCTGAAATCGCAGCGGGGACCAAACCAGAAGCTTTGCCTTCGGAAGAGATCAAATCTGAAGTTAAACCTGAGATCAGTGTAGAGGCGCAGGTGGGGTTTGAAGCACCGGAGAAGAAACCAGAAATCGAGCACAAAGCTCCTGAAATAAAGGAGGAGAGGAGACCGGTTGGGGAAGCCAAGGCGGGAGTTATTCTTCCCGAGAAACCAAAGCGCGGTTTTATCAGGACGATCAAGCGAGTGGCCGGCCGAGAACTGACGGCCAAGGACATTGATGACATTCTTTGGGACCTTCAGGTGGCTATGCTTGAGAGCGATGTTGCTGTGCCAGTCGCCGACCAGATAGTTGAGAAGGTGAAGGCGGGCTTGGTGGGAAAGAGGGTGGGCCTCAGAGCCGACTTGAAAAAAATGGCTGACGAGGTTCTCAGCGATGCCATAAAGGAAGTGCTGAGAAGCGAGCACGAGGTTGATTTAATCAAGATAATTGAGGAGAAAAGGGCGAAGGGAGATCCGGCTGTGCTGGTTTTCGTGGGCATCAATGGTCATGGCAAGACAACCACCATCGCCAAGCTGGCCAGATATCTGACCAAGCGAGGCTTCAAGGTGGTCCTCGCTGCGGGCGACACCTTCCGGGCTGCGGGCATAGAACAACTTGAGATACATGCCAAGCGCTTGGGCGTGGACATAATCAAGCAGAAGAGGGGAGCCGACTCCGCCGCCGTGGCTTACGATGCGGTAGTTCACGCTAGGGCCCGGGGTCTTGATGTGGTATTGGTGGATACCGCCGGAAGAATGCAGACTGACGTCAATCTGATGGATGAGATGAAGAAGATCGTGAGGGTGGCCAAGCCCGATGCAGTTATTTTCGTCGGTGATGCTCTAACCGGAAATGACGCGGTGGAGCAGGCTAGGGCCTTTGATCAGGCGGTCGGAATCACTGGGACCATCCTGTGTAAAATGGATGCCGACGCTCGGGGTGGTGCAGCTCTCTCGATAACCCAAGTTACCGGCAAGCCCATCCTGTTTTTGGGCACCGGGCAGGGCTACGATGACCTAGTGGAATTCAAGCCGGAGATAATCCTCAATGCATTGTTAGGTGATTGACCTTCGGTTTTGAGTGGTATTTAATTAAGATCAGAATTATTTATCCCCATTCAGGCCAACAAATTTAATCCCCACTGCTGGTACCTTGTACCTTGCAGTCAGTTTGATGAGAAGGGCCGTTACCGGTTCCACTAGCCTGCTGTTACAGAGGCGACCTCCGTCAATGGCCCTCAGATTGGCGATTTTTTCCACATAGCTCATGGTCTGACGTCTGGCCTGGGCATCGTCGCCGCAAACCACAGTGTCTCCTTCAATAGGGTGGTCAATTCTCTGGAGTTCTTGGGCGCCGATCGTTTGCAGTGCCGAGCAAACTCGCACCCTGTCTCCAACCAGCTTGGCGATGGTCTCGGCGGCAGAACCGGCCGGAGGTGAGTAGCAGGTGAGTAGACCATCGGTCAGCTTGAGCGGCACCATAGCGCTAAGCATTATTTTGTCCATGGAGAGGGCCGGTGCCACTTCCTCCAGTATTTTTTCACACCCCTCAAAAGGGACGCTCATAACGATGAAATCAGCACTTCTCGTCGCTTCCAAGTTGGTTTCGCCGAGAATGGATTTGCCGACTTTCAGGCTCAGTTCTTGGGCTATCCTTTCGGCTTTTTCTTTCGATCGTGATCCGATAATTACTTTTTCGCCTGCCATCGCCCAGCGCATGGCAAGGCCCTGTCCCAGATCTCCGGTTCCTCCCAAGATGGCGATCATAGCATCAGCAAAATCATTTTCTTCAGGTATTGAAAAGTCTTGCTGTTTCGGTAAAGGATTTACGTGATGGGTGTATCGATTTTTATCTGTGTTTACCTGATCAGAAGCGATACAGGCAAAACAGTGGAAGAACACGAGCAACTAAGTCTCATTATCACGAGGTCTGGAGAACACGTGGCTGTGGGATATAAGTGGTAGATAATCTAAGGGAAAGTTAAATACACGAATAAAATTCAATTATCATTGGCACGAATGATGTCAAGACATCGTCTGAGCAAGGCGATGATAAGAATGATGGGCGGACTGACGTGCTTTAAATTCCATAAGTGATTACTCGAGCACCATGCGCGCAGTACTTCAACTGTCGGCAACTTCTGCAGAGCGCATAAAGAGCTTCTAAGTCCCCCCGTTTGCCCAGCTCAATTGCCGGGTCGCAGGCGTCGGTTCTGAACTCCTTTCCCGTTCCAAAGGCGACGAGCGTTAGCGTTTTGACGATCCCCTCAATGGTGTGGATTTTCTCGGGTATCACTTTGACCAGCTTTTCAAAAGAGTCAGTTTCCACCTTGGCCACAATGGCATACGGTCCGGCCACTGTGTAAGCTTCCGCGACCTCATCAACGTTTAACAAGCTGTTCAAGACGTCATCAATTCGCCCCAGCTTTGTCTCCACGAGGACGAAGGCAACCGGCATTTTTACCACTACTCAAAGGCGAACATGGTCAAGGTGTTTTTGACCCCATCCACCAGCTGGATCTTTCTAGTCACGGCTTCAGCGACTTTTTCAAACTTATCCGCCTGCAGCTTTACCACGATGTCGTGAGGACCGGCTACAGTATAGGCCTCAACAACACCCTCAGTTCGTCTGATTTGGCCTAAGATTTCGCGGATTTTGCCAACATCGGCGTCAATTAAAACAAATGCTACGGGCATAGTTTTATCACCTTATACTTTGGGTATTTTAGCGATGGCTTCCTTGACCAGCTTTTCCGGGTACTCATAGTCGACCAGCTTGCCGCGCAGGAAGGCGTCGTAGGCTGCTAGGTCAAAGTGTCCGTGTCCGCTGTTGTTGAAAAGTATCACTTTTTCCTCCCCAGTCTGCCTGCATCTCAATGCTTCATCTACTACTCCCTTTATAGCATGTGAAGTTTCAGGAGCAGGTATAAATCCCTCGGTTTCTGCGAAGAGCTTGGCTGCTTTGAAAACTTCCGTTTGGTGATAGGCTGCGGCCTCCATGTATCCCTCATGGGTGA
>JAWCKT010000021.1:0-14271 GCA_038851515.1 Hadarchaeum sp. (SeqCode) | reverse complement strand
TGTCCGATACATCCTCTCAATTCACCATTTTTAGTGAGCGTGACAAAAACCCCCCCGGGCTCCAGAAACTTACTGGATACTTTTGGTCTGGGCAGGGTCTTACCGCTGCGGAGATAGGTCTCTATCGTTTGCCTGGCAATTTTTACCAACAGGGCACCTTCATCGAGAGTTAACATAGTATCACTTCATCATATTTTCATATTGATTCATCGTTTCAATTATGTTTTTCCAGTGCTTACCTTTCCAATATATTTTGCGGCAATCAGTGCAGCGCCAGAAGCTGTCGTTGGCAATTAAGACTTTCTCAGGGACCACGTTGTTTATCTCGTTTTTTTCCACGGAGGTTAGAGGCCCGTTGCATATCGGACATCTGGAGTTCTCAGGGACAATCTCGATTCTTTTGCCAAGACGTCTTGAAATCTCAACCA
Organism: Hadarchaeum sp. (SeqCode); assembly: GCA_038851515.1. Taxonomy (GTDB): domain Archaea; phylum Hadarchaeota; class Hadarchaeia; order Hadarchaeales; family Hadarchaeaceae; genus Hadarchaeum. The sequence goes on along the minus strand of JAWCKT010000021.1, from coordinate 13,843 downwards.
ATTGTTTGGCTATTTCAGTTTCTCTAATAAGGATGCTTTTTAATCCGGATTTGGTGGCGCGTTTATGCAGCACCACATCAGCTGTAAGTAGAATTCCCTTTTCCTTTGAGGCTATTTCCAGCATCTCTTCGTCCTGTTTTTCAGAGGGCAGATTTAGTTTACCAATGTAGACAACATCGTGGCCAGCCAAGCGCAGCCACCGCGCCAGTTTTCCCAGCATTCCGTCAGCTACAAACTTCATATTCAATTTTAACTGATGGGTTGATGGCAAAAATAGTTGTCCTGTTTTTTCAAGCTTAAAAAGTAAGGTGAGAACTTAAGATAGGTGTTGGAGTGCGTCAGCGAGTACAGGTGAAATGTCCCATCTGCGGCAAGCTGTTCGATTTAGACTTGGATGTCAGCACTTATGTTACGGTCGAGACAGCACCTGCCCAGCCAAAGAAGCAGGTTTCGCTGATACTTCGAGGGAATGAAGCTAAGGTTGATTTTGTACTTAGGGCTATGCGGGCCCTAGCGAGCAAGGAACCCAGCGGGATGGTCGAAGTTGAGGAGATAGTTGACCTCGCTGAGAAGGTTGGCTTGGAGAGGGAGGAGGTTAATGAAATAATCGCGGCTGAGAAAAGGGCCGGTCACATCTATGAGCCTAAACAGGGCGTGGTGTGTTTTACGATCCCGCCTGAGCGCTCGAGAGTGTAAAGGACAAATTAACGTTTTATCTCCAGCTCCTCGTGAATTTCCTTGGTTTCCCTGATTTCGGCTTTCTTGTGGCCCTTTCGTTCCTTCTTTCGGCGCTTAAAGCGTCGCAACCGGAACACCGGTTTAATTTTTCCTTGAAATTATAAAAAGTGCCACCTCGATCGCGGATGGAACCAATCTTTTTTCTCTTATAAACAGCCGGAGCCAAAAATAATTACGGTAATGATGCCAGAAAGATGGGATGTCATCGTTGTCGGAGGTGGAACCGCTGGCTTGTCTGCGGCCAGATCTGCTTTGTCTGAGGGTGGTAAGGTTCTCTTGCTTGAAATGAGCGCCCATATAGGGCCCACGGTTCATCTTGGGAGTCTGGTTTCATCTGATTTTAGATTTTTAGGCAAAAAACCAGTTTTTCGGCGCTTGGGGGAAATTGAACTACGTGCGCCGCATAGGGAGCTGTCGATAAATTACGATCGGGCGGTGGTAGTCGACCAAAGGCGGCTTGACGAGCATTTGGCCGCAGACGTTGCTGATCATGGGGGTGAAATTTGGCTGAATGCTCCAGTAAGAGACCTTCTGGTTAAGGATGGTGTCGTGAAAGGTGTTCGCATTGAGGCTGGCGGCTGGTCCGAGAGTATTGAAGGAGAGGTGGTCATCGACGCAACTGGCGCTCGGGGGGAAATGTCAAGTTTGTTTTTGAGGCACGTGATTAAAAGGGGTTGGAATCGGGATTTTTTGGCTTTCAGTAACGAGTATCTGATGGCCAATGTTAAAGATGGAAAAAGTGTGGAGATATTTTTTGATGCCTATTCAGCTCCAGGCGGCCATGCTTGGATATATCCGCTTTCCAGCGGATTTGCAGCAGCGGGCATAACCGGTCTGAGGATACACCCGGATGCGGCGCTTGACGAGTTTTTGGGTAGGAGGAAGATAAAAAAGCTTGCCCGTGCGTTGCCGATAGCGTCCTCACGAGGGCAGCTGCCGTTGGAAGGTCCACTTTATCAGACTCACTCTGACGGGATACTCGCCGTGGGGGGTGCGGCGGGGCAGGTTTATCCTCTTTCAGGTGAAGGGCTGCTTTATTCCTTAAAGTGTGGGGAAATCGCCGGTAAGGTTGCCGTTGACGCCGTTACTGAAGGAGATGTTTCTAAGAATCGGCTTTTAGAATACGATCGAACTTGGAGAGCTGATTTTGGCAAGGAATTTGAGGTGGGAAGTATTCTTCGTTCTTCATTGAACGTTTCCCAAGATCAAAAAATGGATGCCATCATTTCCTCGCTAGAAGGCAAACCAAACCTACAGCGCTCCTTTGTAGATGTGTTGTTTGGTTTCAACTTGAGGACTTCGATGCCAAAGTTGCTCAAGGATGAAGACATCATGAAAATTCTCGGCAAAGAAACAACTGCCAAGCTGATTGATTGGAGGTAATTTAATGAACTGCCCGCTGTGCAGCAGTTCTGCGGTTCTTTACGACGATGTCAGGGGCGAGCAGATCTGCACCCGTTGCGGTTTTGTGATCCAGGAGCGCCTTTACGTTGCAGGACCTGAGAAAAGGACTGGGCTGGGGGAGAATAAGGAACGCGCGGACCTGTCGTCGGGTTCTGATCTTACTCAGCATGATTATGGGCTTGGTTCTAGGTTCAACGTTTCTCGAGATTTATCCCCTTCTGAACGGGCCCGGCTGCGAAGGATGCAGGTCCTTCATCAAAGAGCGCGCGTCTTGGATTGGGAAGACAGGAGCCTCCGCGAGGTTCTGATTGACCTCGATAAGATCTGTGAGGACCTCTCCCTGTCAAAGGGAATCAAGATTGAGATCAGCACTTATTATCGAAAGGCGAGGGCAAAAAAGCTGACTTCCGGGAGAAGCGCTCAGCAGGTTCTGGCAGCCCTAATTCTGGCCACATGTAGGTTGAGGGGCATACCGAGGACCGACCATGAGATTTCAAATGCAGTTGCCGACCGTTTTGGTTTGAATAGGTCCGCAGTTCTGAAAGGTGTTCACAGGTATGTTAAATTATTCTCGAAGGAACTCGGTTTAAGGCTACCTCGTGTTTCTGCCGAAAGTTTCATCGATAGATTTGCCCCCCAGTTGGGACTATCTAGGGAGGCTACCGTAAAGTCCCACGAGATTATAGGAATTTTGCCTAAGAGATTTGTTCAAGGCAAGCCGCCGCTTTTCCTCGCCGCAATCGCTATCTACTGTGGGGCCAACGCCGTGGGTGAAAAGATTACTCTGAAGAGACTAGCGATGGCTTTGGGAGTAGGCGTTTCTAGCCTTTCCAACAGCACCTCAAGGATAAAAAATATTATTTCCTCGGTATGATAATGATGCCTTCGTTTGGTGTCCCGATTTTTTCAGTTCGTTTTTCGAGGTAAAGAAATGCAGTCAGGGCGGCCAGAGCGGCATCGATTTCATGGCGGCTGGTTTCCCCTTTGAACTCGTAACCCCGACGCTTCAGCTCTTCCACCCACTTCTTTCTGTCATCAGTTCCAAAGATGATCAAACCTGATGTCCTTGGATGAACTTCTATGACGTCGATGTTGGCCTTTTTGATTTTACTGGCCAGTTTCATGCCTCGTGTTGTCAGCGATTTCATACCGCCGAATTTTGGAGGAAAAACCCGAAAGCCACTTTTGATTAGGGCTAGATCGGCTACCCTGAGGTTCCCTCGTTTGGGAAAGCTGAGGGGGGCATCTATCGCCACGACCAAGGGCTTGGCGGCAGAACAGTTTTCTAAAATTTGCTCATCGGTGTGTAGTGTTTGAGTTATAAATTTTTTATCAACTAAAATGGCAAAGCCGCTTGGATTGGTCTCGAGCCCTGCCAGGTCGATCCCGATGACTTTCACAATTCCAATTATTCTTTATCTTAACTTTAGGTTATCAACTTAGGCGCATTTGGCTTCAGGCATAGTTTCATAAGTTGGTGAATGGTGGTTGGGTTTTTGAGCCCGATTTTCAGCCATTCTCCAGCACCGAAGCCACAATTATCGGTAGAATCACCGTGGTGTCCCCAATTACAGTCACGGTTTTTGCGTTTTTTGAAACCTTGCCCCAAGATTTGGCTTCTTCAAGGGTGGCACCGCTCAGCCCGCCCGGCTCAGGCCGGTCCATCGTTATTTGAATTGCGTAGTCAAAGGACCGCGGCGTTAGAAGCATGCTCTGAAAAATGAAGTTCTTCGGCACTCCCCCACCAAGCAGAACTGCTCCTGGTTTTTTTGCCTCGCTGGCTAGTTCAAAAATCTCCTTAACATCCTTTAGGACATCTATGGTCACTTCATGTTCTTGCGAGTAGAGCCAAGCCTGAAGTCCTAGTATGGAGTCGGCAATTGCGGGACAGAAAACCGGAACTCCTTTTTCCGCCGCAGCCTTTAGAAATGAGTTCTCATCGCTTAGCTTGAGCCCGATCCTGCGCAGCAGCTCCGCAGAAGAAATTCTTGAATCGCGTTGGAGGACGCTGGCGAAGATTGGTTGGATTTTCTCCTCGAAGATTTCAAAGGCACGTTGCGGCACGTAGACATCGTAAATGCGACTTATTCTTTTGCTGCGCAGCGCAACATCATCGGCAAGTTCATTTCCTTGGGCATGCCGCCCTCCGAAGGCTTCGATCAGGTCGTGGGTGGCGTTGGCTCCCGTAACCACCAATACGTTAACAAGGCCTTCTCTAATTGCCTTCACGAGAACATGCCTCAGGCCTCCCGGGATAACGGCTCCTCCCACCCCCATGAAAATAGTGGATTTTTTTCTGAGCATTTCGCGGTAGATTTCCACAGCCTTGGCCACGCGGCCCGCACTAAAAACGCCACATTTTCCCATCTCTTCGACCAACTCTTTGACGCTGATCCCGGGCTCAAGTCGGATGTGTTTGACCCATCTCGTCATCTTAACCGCTCCCAGAAAAGTTCAGTTTGTGTGGATTTAAATGAGCCACATCAGCCATAGTCTAAGCGTTTTCAGAGGTTTTTTAAGTCTTGATGCAAATTACAGGTCTGTGGGGCCGTGGTGTAGCTTGGCTAGCACTCCAGCTCTGTCTGGGCTAAAAGCAGGCTCCAGTGGACCGTCGTGGGTCTGCTGACGCAAGGATGATGACCCATTGGAGCGGTGCGATGAGACCTGCGAACCCGGGTTCAAATCCTGGCGGCCCCACCACGAACACTTTTAACCTCCATTTCACAACAACTTTAAGTAGCGGTAGGAATAGGTGTTGAGGTATATTATGGGAGCGATAATATCAAGCTTGAAGGCAAGAAAAATATTGGACAGCCGGGGAAATCCCACCATCGAAGTAGTGGTCGGTGTCCGCGATAGTAGAGGAAATTTGTTCTACGGTAGAGCAGCGGCACCTAGCGGGGCGAGTAAGGGTAAGCTGGAAGCGGTGGACTTTCCCACGGGCGGCGTAGATAGGGCGCTGGAAAAAGTTGTTGAAATTGCACCAAGGTTGTCTGGAGTCGATGCTTTGGATCAGGTTAAGGTCGATGAAACTCTTCGCGAGCTTGATGGGACGCCAAATTTGTCAGTTCTGGGTGGCAACACCACCGTGGCCATTTCTATGGCGGCGGCGAAGGCAGCTGCTTCGGCCAGAAAAATGCCCCTTTATCAGCATCTTGGTGAAAATGAAAGTTTTGAGCTTCCCTACCCACTGGGAAATGTTATTGGTGGAGGAAAACACGCTGGGGGATATGCTCCGGATATCCAAGAATACCTAGTAATAGCTACCGGGGCGAGAAGGACTTCGGAGGCCATTTTTACCAATGCTAGAGTTCACAAGAAAGTTGGTGAGATGCTCAGCGAGGCAAATAGCTCATTTACCCGGGGAAAGAGTGATGAAGGCGCTTGGTCACCCAATATTTGTAATGAGGGCGCACTCGAGTTTTTGGCTAGTGCCTGTGAGCTAGTCAGCGACGAGACTGGTGTCGAGGTGAGGCCGGCACTAGATGTTGCGGCGAGCAGCTTCTATGACAGCGAGAAAGATCTATATGTTTACAAGCGAGAAGCAGTGACGCGAGATCGGGGAGAACAGCTTGATTTTATTCTTGGCTTGATTGAGAAGTTTAAGCTCTTTTTCGTTGAGGACCCGCTTCACGAGGGAGACTTTGAGGGGTTCGCCGAGCTGACGAGAAAGGTTGGAAATGAATGTCTCATCTGTGGTGATGACATTTTCGTAACCAACGTCAAAAGGATTGAGATCGGGATCAGGTCCAAGGCCGCTAACGCGATCATCATCAAACCCAACCAGATCGGGACGTTGACCGATACCTTTAAAGCGGTGGAGCTGGCAAGGCGAAATAAATATGTGCCGGTAATCTCTCACCGCTCTGGGGAAACCACGGATGAGACGATTGCTCACCTAGCGGTGGCTTGGCATTGCCCGATGATAAAGACGGGCGTCGTCGGTGGTGAGAGAATCGCTAAGCTTAATGAACTAATCCGCATAGAGGAAGAATTGGAAAATAAAGCAAGGATGAGTAGATTGAGATGAATGAGGCAGAATTTGGCGAGGGAGCGGCAGGTCTAATAGAATTTGATGTCTACCTGTCGAGCGGAGTACATATAGGCACTAGGCAGAAGACCGGAGCCATGGCACCCTTCATCTTCCGGGCTAGGCCTGATGGACTTTATGTTTTGGATATAAGGAAGACGGATGAGCGCATAGCCGTGGCTGGAAAGTTCTTGGCAAGATTCAATAAGTCCAAGATTGTTGTTGCCGCCGCAAGACAGTATGGGCAGCGTCCGGCGCAGCGTTTTTGTGAGGTCACTGGAGCCATACCGATGATTGGGAGATTCATCCCGGGGACCTTCACCAACACCCACTATAAGGGATACATGGAACCCGAGGTATTGGTCATTGCTGACCCGATAGCGGATGAACAGCCGCTTCGGGAAGCGGCTCAGGTGGGTATTCCCGTGGTGGGGCTTTGTGATACCGATAACGAAACAGCGGACGTTGATTTGGTGATTCCCACCAATAACAAGGGACGCAAGGCGCTGGCGTTGGTTTTTTGGTTACTCGCCAGGCAGGTTCTCAGGGAGAGAGGTGAACTTTTACCAGACCAGCCGTTCGGAGTCCAGGTTGAGGAATTCGAAACAAAGGCTGGCGGTGAATAGTTGAGACCACCTGTGGTTGCAGGACAGTTTTATGCGGGCACAAAATCAGAGTTGTTGAGGCAGATAGAGCAGTGCTATCTCAGCAGGCATGGGCCGGGTAAGCTGCCAAAGATGGGCAAGAGAACGATGAGAACGGTAGGGCTAGTTTCTCCGCATGCGGGCTACATGTACTCAGGACCGGTTGCTGCCCATGGCTTTTTCCGAGTTGCCGAAGATGGTCTTCCTGTCAGTGTCATCATCTTGGGTCCAAATCACACCGGCGCCGGATCCGGGGTTTCGATAATGACTTCGGGCAGATGGAAAACCCCACTGGGTGAGGTTCAAGTCGATGAGGATTTGAGCAACAGGATAAGGACCGCCTCAGATATCATCGATGACGACACATTGGCCCACGCTTACGAGCACTCAATTGAAGTGCAGCTGCCATTTCTCCAGCATCTCTTTGGAGGTGAGTTCAAGATAGTTCCTATCTGTATGATGCTGCAGGATGAGAGGACAAGCTTGGAGGTTGGAGATGCGATAGCGGAAGCCGCTGCGGGAAAGGATGTTCTCATTATAGCTTCAACCGATTTCACCCACTATGAGCCTCAGAGCATAGCCGTGGAGAAGGACAGAAAGGTAATTGAAAAGATAATAGGGATGGACCCTCGCGGAGTGGTTAGGATAGTGGATGGTGAAGGGATCACCATGTGTGGTTACGGTCCTGTTTCGGCAATGTTACAAGCCGCAAAGAAGCTCGGGGCGAAAAAAGCAGAACTGCTCAAGTATGCTACCAGTGGCGATACGGCAGGTCCGATGGCCCAAGTGGTCGGATATGCTTCAATTGCTGTTTCAAAGTGATGCGATGAAACCCTTGATTGTGAAATTAGGAGGAAGTGTGATCACAGATAAAAGAAAACCATTCACCATCAAACATGCCGTTGTTAAAAGGCTGGCGAGGGAGTTGAAAGGGATTTCGGGGCCACTAGTCATAGTGCATGGTGGCGGTTCCTTTGGACATCCTTTAGCTTTGAAGTACAGGATTGCTGATGGATATCGTGAAAAGGACCAGCTCATGGGAGTTTCTCTCACCCATCTGGCTATGGAAAAACTGAACAAATATTTGATCGAGTCTCTACAGAAAGAGGGCATACCAGCGATTGCCTTTCAGCCCTCAGCCTGCGTTCTATCTTCTGATGGCCGGATTAAATCTATGGAGCTTGGGCCGCTGAGGAGGATATTGGCGCTGGGGCTTGTCCCCGTTCTTTATGGTGATGTGGTCTTTGATGTTACCAAGGGCTTTAGCATACTCTCCGGGGATCAGCTGGTTTCCTATTTGGCGAGAAAGTTGGGTGCTACGCGGGTGGTTTTTGGAGTTGATGTTGATGGGGTTTACACATCCTGTCCCAAGGAGAATGACCGGGCTGAGTTGTTGCGGGTGATAACTCCTTCTAACGTGAGGCTGGTGGCTTCTATGGAGAAAGGTGAAACTGGCGACGTTACCGGAGGTATGCAGGCCAAGGTGCGGGAACTGCTCGAGCTGGCAAAATTTGGCATAGAGGCGGAGATAGTAAATGCGGCTAGGCCCAATATTCTTAAGGAAGCTCTTCAGGGTAAAAGAGGGCTGGGGACAATAGTAACTGGGGGTAAACAAATTGACAGATAAAACCAGCGGCAGGAAGGACGATCATATAAAAATATGTCTCAAAGAAGACGTTGAAAGCATCCTTAAGGATACGGGATTTAATGACATAGAGCTGGTGCACAAAGCCCTGCCCGAGATGAATTTTGGCGATGTTGATCTCACGACTAGCTTTCTCGGTTTCAAACTCAGCGCCCCTATCATGATTGCTTCGATGACTGGGGGTAGTAAGCAGGGAAAAAGATTCAATACTATCTTAGCTTCCGCCGCTCAGGAGTTGGGTATAGGGTTTGGAGTTGGCAGCCAGAGGGCAGCGATCGAGAACCCCAAATTGGCCGACACTTTCAAGGTGAGATCTGTGGCACCCGATGTTTTCTTGGTGGGCAACCTCGGGATGGCACAGCTGGCCCAGGGCTATGGTGTCGCCGAAGCGCGAAGGGCAGTTGAGATGATTGACGCTGACGCGCTTTCCATCCATATGAATCCATTGCAAGAGTTGGTGCAGCCGGAAGGTGAACCCAAATATCGGGGCGCTTTGGAGAAATTCTCAAAAGTCTGTGGTGGTTTGGATGTCCCAGTTATTGCCAAAGAAACTGGTTGTGGAATAAGCGCCGAGGTGGCCAAAGAACTTGTCGAGGCTGGAGCCTCAGCCGTTGACGTTAGCGGTGCTGGAGGCACTTCGTGGGCGGGAGTGGAAGCTTTGAGGGCACCCCACGGTTCTGTCGTTGGAACGACCTTCTGGGATTGGGGCATACCTACCGCCGTTTGCACCGCGGAGGTTTGTCAATCGATTAACGTGCCGGTGATATCAAGCGGTGGCATCCGTTCGGGGCTCGATGCGGCAAAGGCTTTAGCTTTAGGTGCCGATCTGGTGGGAATCGCTCTGCCAGTGCTTCGAGCCGCGCATGAGGGTAAAAAGGCAGTAATTAGCTTTCTCAACAACTTTATGGCGGAACTCAAGGCGGCAATGTTTTTAACTGGGTGCAAGCGAATAGCAGACCTGCGCAGAGCCAGTTTAGTAGTAACTGGACGAACGTTGGAGTGGCTCACAGCTCGCGGCTTAAGGTTGAATGGATTGGGGAGGCGAAGACAATGAGCGTTGAAGTGCTTCCCATCGGCGGCTTGGGTGAAGTAGGCAAAAACATGACGGCGCTGGGCTTTGATGGAAACTACATCATCGTTGATATGGGGATAAGACTTGACAGCATCATGGCCTTTGAGGAGGCGGAAATAGGAAAGATGAGCCGGGAGGAGCTGATCAATATCAACGGCATCCCTGATGATAATATCCTCCACGGGCGAAAGGTTAGAGCAATTGTACTTACCCATGGTCATCTTGATCACATTGGTGCTGTGGGGAAGCTGGCCTATGCCTACAACGCCCCAATCTACGGAACCCCCTTCACGATTGAGTTGACCCGAAGACTGCTACGTGAGGAGAGCGGGGTCAAATTAAAGAACGAACTCATCACAGTTAATCCCGGAGACTCGATAAGAACCCATGGAATTGATATTGAGTTCATCAACGCTACCCATAGTATCCTACACACAGTTTTTGTTTTGGCTAAACGAGACGGGGACTCGGTGCTTTTTGCCAGCGATTTCAAGCTGGACGAGCAACCTCTCCTGGGCGAGAAGACTGACTTGGCTAGGTTAAAACGTTTGGCCAGTGAGGGCCTTCTGGCTGCTTTGATTGGCGCGATTAGACTAGATGAGCCAGGACCGACAAAATCAGAAGCCCATGCCCGCCAGATGCTGAAGGAGGTAATGGGCGAAGCCTGTTCTAATAATGGTCTAGTCATTACTACGACCTTTTCCTCCCACATCGTCAGGTTGAAGTCCATTGTGGACCTTGCGTTTGATATTGGCCGCACCCCTGTTCTCGTTGGCCGTTCGCTGCGGAATTACTGCACAGCAGCGATGGACCTGGGCTTGGTGGACTTTCCCCCCGAGCTGAGCATTCATGGGCGTCCGAATGCGGTGCACAATTTGTTGAGGGAGATAAACAAGTCTCGTTCCGATTATGTGCTTGTTTGTACGGGACATCAGGGAGAGCCCACTTCAGTTTTGTCAAAGATAGCGAATGGGCAGCTGCCTCTGGATATCTGTGATGGTGATGAGGTTATCTTTTCTGCCAGCGTCATACCTAATCCGATAAATGAATCCAATCGAGAACTACTCGAGACAAAGCTGATGGCAAAAGGAGCCCACATTTATCGCGGCGTGCACGTTTCCGGACATGCGGGCAGAGTGGATACTGCTGAGTTCATAGAGATGATTAAACCTGATCATTTGATCCCATGTCACAGTACCTTTGACAAACTTCGATTGATGTTTGAGCTCGGTCGGGAACTCGGATATGGTGACGACAGGCTGCACCAGCTCCGGAATGGTACTTCCCTTGTCTTGGGTGATTGATGTGAATGTATTGAAGTATCTGGAAGATTGTGCGGCTTTGGTTGAGCCTGAGATCAATCGCTGGATACCAAAGGAGGTTCAGCCTGAGGTGTTGACCAAGGCCATGCGGCATTTGATTGAAGCCGGCGGAAAAAGGTTGCGCCCTTGTTTGACCATGACCGCCTGCGAAGCAGTTGGTGGTAAAAAGGAGGACGCAATTGAGACAGCAGCTGCTTTGGAGCTGTTTCACAACTTCACCCTGATTCACGATGATATCATGGATCACGATGAGTTCCGAAGGAACGTTAAGACCGTACATGTCATCTGGGGTGAGCCAATAGCAATAATCGCCGGGGATGCGTTGTTTGCTAAGGTCTTTGAAGCGGCGGCGGCAAATGCCAGCCGGCTTGGGATGAGCTTGGAAAGAACGGTGGAACTGTTCAACACGTTAAGCAGGGCGAGCTTTGAGCTGTGTCAGGGACAGGTGCTTGACATGTTATTTGAAAAACGTGATGACGTCACCGAAGAGGAATACATGCGGATGATCAGCGGCAAGACTGGGGCCCTTACTGAAGCGGCCGCAAGGGCCGGTGCCCTGTTGGGAAATGCTTCGAGAGAAAAAATTCAAGCGCTTTCCAGCTATGGTCGGCTGATCGGGATGGCCTTTCAGATGCAGGATGATGTCTTGGGAGTTTTGGGGAAACAGGAAAAGTTTGGAAAGCCAATAGGTAGTGACATAAGGGAGGGAAAGAAAACTTTGATAATTGTAAAAGCCTTGACCTCAGCCCCGGAACGGGAAAAGAGAATTTTGTTGAAAGCCTTTGGAAAGAGCAACGCGACTAATGAGGAAATTCGTAAGGCGATAAAAGTTCTAAAAAAAGTAGGGGCCGTTGAGTATGTCTCAGATCAAGCCCGCAAAATGGTTGCTGAAGCTAAAATGAAGTTGAAAGTTCTGTCCGACTCAAAGGCTAAGGAGGCGTTACTTGGGATTGCGGATTTTGTTGTTGAGCGGGAATTCTGACAGTTCTGGCTCCAGATTTTTCCCGAGAGACCTAGGGGGGTAAATTGGTGGAAGAAATTAAAAGGGCAGTGCTGAGGTGGACACTAGCCAACGCGGCCGAGCATGGTGGGAAGGCCAGCCAGAAAGCGGTCATGGGTAAGATACTTGCCGAATTGCCTGGTTGGAAGTCGAGAATCGCGGAACTCTCAATACTCGTAGATCAAGTTGTGGATGAAGTTAACAGAATGAGTCCTGAGGAACAACAGTTTCAGATAAAAAAGGTTGGCCTCCCTGAGAGAAAGGCGGAGGAGAGACGGGGACTGCCGGATCTACCCGACTTGCAAGAATACAAAACAATTGTGACTAGGTTTGCTCCCAACCCTAATGGGCCCTTGCATATCGGACACATCAGGGCGGCACTTCTCAGCCACGAATATGCCCGACGTTATCAAGGAAAGTTCATCCTGAGGTTTGAGGATACCAACCCTGAGAACGCGATGCTTGAAATGTACGAATTCATAAAGCGTGATTTAAGATGGCTGGGTCTCAACTGGGATGAAGAATACTATCAGTCAGACCGCGTTGAAATCTACTACCATCACGCCGAACAGCTCATTAAAAGTGAGAAGGCCTACGTGTGTGATTGTGACGTTGAGAGTTTTAGAAAGCTTCGTGATTCAGGTCAGCCGTGTCCCTGTCGTGGTCTCTCCGCTTCCGAGAATTTAATTAGATGGCAAAAAATGCTTGCCGGCGGTTATGTGGAGGAGGGGGCCGTTGTTCGAATAAAAACAGATTTGAAACACCCCAATCCAGCGGTTCGTGATTGGCCAGCGTTGCGAATCGTCAAAAAACCACACCCAAGGGTCGGTAAGAAATACCCCGTTTGGCCCCTCTACAATTTTTCTGCAGGGATAGATGATCACCTCATGGAGGTGAGTCATGTTATCCGGGGTAAGGAGCATGAGGTTAATGAAGAGCGCCAGCGGATTATGTATGAACATTTTGGATGGAGATATCCGACCGCGGTTCAGTACGGCCGACTGTCAATGCCTGGCGTCGAACTGAGTAAAACTCAGACGATGGAAATGATTAGAAGTGGGCTGTTGTCCGGATTCGACGATGTCAGACTTGCGACCATAGCCGCTCTGCGCAGACGCGGTTTTCTGCCGGCTGCCATAAGGCAGATGATCTTTGACATTGGGCTTACGCCTGTTGATGCTTCCCTGAGTTGGGAAACTCTTTATGCCTATAACAGGAAAATTCTGGATCCAATTGCCAATCGTTATTTCTTTGTGGCAAATCCAGTAAAGTTGCTTGTTCGTGGTGCGCCTAAGTTGAAGGAAATCAGATTGCGCTTGCACCCGAGCAAGCCGGAGATGGGAGAACGCGTGCTTCCGCTGAGTGTTGAGAATGGTAGCCTACTTTTTTACATCTCAGGGGGTGACGCTTCTATTTTAAAAGTTGGTGACGTCTTCAGGCTAAAAGACTTGATGAACGTTAAGCTTGAGAGCATGGACCCGGTTCTTGAGGCATCATTCCACAGCCTAGAAGTTATGGATGTGCCAAAATTTCAATGGGTTTCTGGAGGAGCCGTTGTGCTTGAAGTGATTAAGCCAGATGCCTCCGTGGAAACCGGTCTTGCCGAGCCTTCCGTGGCGGCTCTGAAGGTCGGCGATATCGTTCAGCTGGAGAGGTATGGTTTCGTTAGAATTGACTCAACGGTGCCGAAATTGACTGCTGCATATGCGCACAGATGAGTTTTGGGTCAGGTTTTGGTCCGCTAAATTTTAAAAATCAGGATACAACACTCTTTTAACGGCAGCCTGCATAATAAAAATTACCAAAAACCGTTGAATGATGAGGTCTAAACTGAAGGAGGTGTTTGGAGTGGCCAAACCGATATATGTACGCTTCGAGGTCCCGAAGGAGCTGGCGGATAGGGTCTACGGAGCGGTAGAGGTTACAAGGGATACCGGGAAGCTCAGAAAAGGGACCAACGAGGTTACCAAGGCCATAGAGCGCAAGCA
>JAWCKT010000020.1:7483-14374 GCA_038851515.1 Hadarchaeum sp. (SeqCode) | reverse complement strand
AACACCAGGACCTTGAATCCGCGGCTCCGGACGAAACCAGCCAGTTCTAGAGCACTTTTAAGCGTTGAGGTGCTGTAAACACTTCGCTGGATAAAGGCTGCTCCCTTTGTTTTTATCTTTCTGTAGAACCTTCCCGACTCTGATTTTGTTCCGGGTTTGTCCCAAATTATAAGATAACTGGTTGTGTTGGGATGCATAACATTCCGCCTCGGTTTTGGGTGTGGGCTTTATAAATGGGAGGAGCGAAGAGCTGGTTGGCAGTTGGCTTGGGTACCTATCTACTGGCGACTAATGACCATCAGTGGTGTTTTTTTAACGTGTAAAAAGGAGCTTGGGTTAGAGACGCATATACGTCCACCCAAGGGTTAGAGACGCATATACGTCCACCCAAGGGTTAGAGACGCATATACGTCCACCCAAGGGTTAGAGACGCATATACGTCCACCCAGACCAACATCTCAATAGGTCTTGGCTAAGAGTGCGATTACCGTCGCTTGGTGGGAACAGATCGGGCATTCGGCCGTTTGCGTCGGCCTGTTGTCGATCTCCTCGCCGAGCATTTCTCCCTCACTCTTCTCAGCGATTTGTTTGCCGCAGGGTTCCCGACCGCACCAGGGAATTCTAACAATGCCCCCCTGTTTCTTCAGCAACTCCTTGGCCGACTTAAGATCCGCGGCTGAGTGTACCGAGTCCTGGAACGACTTTTTAGCCCTCTCACGAAGGTGATTGGTGATCTGCTCCAGAATCTGGACCAACTGATTTTTCAAGGATTTTCTGGCGATGGTGAGCTTCTCGCCGGTATCACGACGCACGGCCGTGACTTGCTCCTTTTCCACATCCTTGGGACCAATCTCAAGCCTGAGCGGCACCCCCCTTCGCTCCCAGTAGTAAAATTTGTTGCCCGGGCGCAGGTCGCGGTTATCCAGATGGGTCCTGATGCCAGCAGCAGTGAGTTCCTCCTTTACCTCGCTGGCGACCTTTTCCACCGGTGTCTCACTTTCCTTGAACGGGATCGGGATAATCACCACCTGAACCGGAGCCACCTCGGGCGGCAGACAGAGGCCGCCGTCATCCCCGTGGGCCATGATCGCCGCCGCCACCGCCCGCTCGGAGATGCCGTAGCAGGTCTGATAAACATGGTGGTGCTTGCCATCCACTCCCTCGTACTTCAACCCGTAAACCTTGGCGAAATTCTGTCCCAGGTTGTGGATGGTGCCGATCTGCAGCGCCTTTCCGTCTGGGGTGATGGTGTCAAAGGCGATGGAGTAAACTGCACCGGCAAAGGTGTCCCAGGGTGGGCGTTTGCTGACGAGGTAGGGCACGCCGAGTTCATCGTAGAATTTCTGGTAAATTTTGATGGCTTCCTTGACCTGGGCCTCCGCCTCCTCCTTGGTGGCATGAGCGGTGTGAGCCTCCTTGAACGTGGTGACCTCACGCAGCCTGATCATGGGCTTGGTCATCTTGGTTTCATAGCGGAAGACGTTGACGACTTGGTAGACCTTGATTGGCAGGTCGGCGTGAGTCCTGATCCACAGGGCGAACATCGGGTACATGGAGGTTTCCGAGGTGGGGCGAAGGGCCAGCTTGACATCCAGTCTCTGGTGTCCCCCATGGGTTACCC
The DNA here is from genome assembly GCA_038851515.1 of Hadarchaeum sp. (SeqCode). GTDB lineage: Archaea > Hadarchaeota > Hadarchaeia > Hadarchaeales > Hadarchaeaceae > Hadarchaeum. The sequence continues at coordinate 12,753 of JAWCKT010000020.1, read as the reverse complement.
AGTAGACTTGGCCGCCGAAGCCTCGGATGTGGTCGGCCTCCTTCTGGAACAATGTTTCAGGTATCAGCAGCGGGAAGAGCACTTCTTGATGGCCAGAACTTTCATGAAGCTGCCTCAGGATCGAAAAAACCAGATTGCGGAGCTTCATCCCATACGGTCTCCAGACATACAATCCCTTCACTGGGTAGCGGGTGTCCATGATGTCAGCTTCCTGGAGCATGTCGCTGAACCATCCGCTGAAGTCCTGTCGCCATCGCTCCCTTTTAACCAATTCACCACCTTCCGATAATCGCCGTCCAAGGTTTAAGTAATTATTGAGGCTGGCGTGGGTCAAAATTTTGTTGCGGCAGAGATTTAATCCACATCCCAGCCGACGATGGCTAGGTCAAAGTTGGTAATCAGTCCGACCAAGTTTCCGTCTCTGTCGATGACCGGTATCCTCCGCAACCTTTTATTTTTCATCAGTTTTACCACGTCCAGCACCGTGGCGTCGTTGTAGCATGTCACCACTGATTTAGTCATCACATCCTTGGCCTTCATCTTCTTGGGATCCTTTCCTTCATAGACGACTTTTCGGATGACATCGCGGAATGTTATCAGCCCCTTCAGCTTTCCAGCCTTGGTCACGGGGAGGCATTCGACATTTTTGTTGATCATCTTCTTGACCATGCTGAACACAGGTTCCTCGGTTTCAACGGTGATGACATTTCTGGTCATGATCTCCTCAACAGTGAGGTTCGAGACCGTTGAGCCCCTAAGGGGACCGGTTGCTTCTTTCATCTCACCATCCTCCTTAAAAACAGTTTTTAATCTCCTTCCAGCTACTTAAACGCGTTTCAGGTGATATTCCAAAAATGTTTTCAGCGATCGATCGTAGGTTCGCTCGATCTCCGGCGGGAAAAGGCAGGCCGGCAGCTCCCCCATTTCCCAGTGGTATCTGAGACAATCGCAGCAGATGCCCTTTCTCGGACAGGGCTCGTAGGTGCAGTTGCAGTTCTGTTTGTTTTTCTCAAGATTGCAGGTTCTCTTCATGGCACTCATAAAGAAGACGACCCGCAGGGTTAAAAATTTTGTCAGCGAGTCAGCGCCGCGTAGCCGTCTGTCTTCACCGCTACCGTGTCTTCCCAGCGAGCACCCCCAACACCCGGGAGGTAAACGCCCGGCTCCACGGTGAGGACCATTCCCCGGCGAAGAGTGTCTCGCGATAATGGGTATAGGTTCGGGGCCTCGTGAATCTCGAGCCCCACCCCATGGCCGGTACCGTGGTTGAAGAATTTTCCGAATCCCGCCTGCCCGATAAAACTTCTGGCGGCGGCATCCACAGCTCTTGCCCTCACTCCATCCTTTATCCTTTCCAAGGCAGCACGCTGTGCCTCCTTGACCACTTGAAGGATCCTGAGCTGTTTCCTGTTTGGCAAGATGGCAAACGTCCGCGTCATGTCAGAGGCATAGCCGTTAAATATCGCGCCGAGGTCGACGACGACGAGCTCTTCCTTTCCCAGCTTCCTCGAGGTCGCGGTTGAGTGCGGCAGCCAAGAATTGTTACCCGAGGCGACGATGGTTGGGAACGGTGTTCCCTCCGATCCCGCCCTCCTCATTTCATACTCGATTTCAGCGGCAATCTCAAGCTCAGTTCTGCCGGGTTCGATGAGCTCCGCTGCCAGCTTCATCCCGAGCACCGCTATCTTTGCCGATCTTCGCAGCAGGTTCAGCTCCTCAGGCGATTTTATCATCCGCAGGTTTTGCACGACCTCCGGCGACATCAGATAACCGGCTTCATGCAGGCCGCGGATTTTTCTGATGAAGTTCCAGTCCCCACCGTCATATCCAATCGAGTGGGAGCCGATTTCATCGAGCACCTTGGCGATGAGCTGCCAGGGCTCCATGAAAAAGACCCTCTCACCGCGTTGCAGCGGGGCCTTCCAGCTGGAAAAACCCCTGATGTCTTTAATCTGGCTCTCCCTCCTGGCCCGCTCCAGCTCCAGTCGGCTGCAGATCAAAACTGGTTCACCGTCGACCGGTACAATTACTGCCTTGGCCGCGGTGGTTTCGGCCAAGTAGCGGGTGTTTCTGACGGAGAGGTAAGCATCTAGGCCGCGCCTTTCGAGTTCTCCTTTCAACTGTTTAATTTTTTTCAAGCCAGACCCACTATCTTTTGCCTTTCCGGTAAAATAAGGGTGAAGTCGGCGATTGACCGCTTATAAACCACCGGCCCAAAAATCGTCGGTGGATCATCCTGGTGTTGGTTCGGTCAGCTTTCGACAACGAAGTTTGTCTCAATTTTTCAACAGTCAGAATTGCCCTCGCCCGACATCCGGAGATGGCCAAGATGAAGTGGCTGGATCAAGAGGTGGTCACAGCGGTCTCGGAACCAGATTTTGTCCTCGCGGGCAAGTATGGGGAGAACATCGCCGTCAAGAGAATCGCGGCCGGTTACTTTTCCGGTAGGTGGTTGCTAGTTCCATATCGGGAGGGCGGTGATGTGAGCACGGTCTCAGCAGCATCGCAAATTGAAAAAATGGTGGGAGGAAGGCTGATCCTGTGGAAGCGGTAATAAAAAATGTTGAGGACATCGATGCCTTTTACGACCGCGTTCATGACGTCCTTTACCTCAGTTTTGGTGAGGTTTGCCCCGCCGAAGATTCTGAGCTGACCGGTAAGGATGTGATAGTCAGATACCGAGGACGCCGTATCGTCGGCATTACGATACTGGAGTTCTTCAAGCGCGTTTGCCGGTCAACGTGATTTTTAGCTTTCAGTCCCGAAGAGCCTGTGATATTTATTTAGCGGGACTATCATTATTGGGGATAATTTTTGAGGGCGGCATTAATCGTTATTGATATGATTAACGATTTCGTGACGGGTAAGTTCGGTTTTAAGGGCGCTCTGGAGATCGTGCCCCGGATTCAGCAGCTACTCACAGCCGCCAGAGCCAAGGGAATTACGGTGATTTATGCCTGCGATGCCCACGCCCCAGCCGATCCTGAGCTACGGGTCTGGGGTGAGCACGCCATGGCCGGCACCAAGGGTGCTGAGGTAGTCCCAGAGCTGAGCCCCCTCAAAGGCGAGACAGTGATCTTCAAGCACACCTATGATATTTTTCAGGAACCCAGACTGGGAAAGCTTCTCAGGAAAAAGGATATCAAAGAGCTGGTGCTGGCCGGAGTCGTAACTGAGATATGCATTCAACACTCTGCGGCCGGGGCTTTCTTCAACGGCTACCGGGTGGTGATTCCGGAGGACTGTGTGGCCTCCCCGGACGAGAGGGAAAAGAAGCGCGCTTTGGAATATATGAGGAGAATTTATGGCGTGCAAATCACAAATTCTAAGGAAGTAATCAAGGGGTGGGGAAAATGAGGACCTTTAACGTGGCCTCCGATGAGGAGATAAAAAAGGGCGCCACCACCGATATCTACTTCGTCCGGACGAGCCAAGTCCTTAAGGCGAAGGGACTTGATGGAAAAAGAGTGATTGCGGAGGTGACTACCGGAGCACTCCCAGAGGGCTGGCCCTGGGGGGTCATCTGCGGCTTGGATGAGGTGGCCAGCTTGTTTGAAGGCTGTCCGGTCGACGTCTACTCAATTCCTGAGGGAACCATTTTCCGCCCGCAGGATCATTTTGGAAACAGGTTGCCCGTCATCGTTATCGCGGGACCTTATGGGAGTTTCTGCGAGCTGGAGACACCAATGCTGGGGTTGATCTGCCAAGCCTCGGGCGTGGCCACGATGGCGGCTAGGTTGAGAAAGCTGGCGTGGAAGAAGCTGCTGGTCTCCTTCGGCATCAGGCGCGTCCACCCGGCTCTTTCCCCGATGATCGACCGGGCGGCCTACATCGGCGGGTTTGATGGGGTCTCCAGCCTCTCCGGTGCAAAGAAGATTGGAAAGGAGCCGATGGGGACAATGCCCCACGCGCTGATCGTTGTCTTCGGCGATCAGGTGAAAGCTTGGCAGGCCTTCGACCAAGTGATCCCGCGGCAGGTGAACAGGGTGGCGCTGGTTGACACCTACTTTGACGAGAAGGCGGAGGCTATCATGGCCGCCGAGGCCCTAGGTAAAAATCTCTGGGGAGTCAGGCTGGACACGCCGAGTTCAAGGAGGGGGAACTTCGTCGAGATAATCAAGGAGATTAGGTGGGAACTCGACATCCGTGGCCATCGTCAGGTGAAGATAGTGGTCTCAGGTGGGATAAACGACCGGAACATAACCGAGCTGGTCAATGCAGGAGTGGACGGCTTTGGGATCGGGACCTCGCTGAGCAATGCCCCCACGATTGATTTTGCCATGGATATAGTCGAGATGGATGGAAAGCCCGTGGCCAAGCGAGGAAAACTCGGCGGAAGAAAGCAGGTCTGGAGATGCCGAAGGTGTCTGGAGGACGTGGTGACGCTGTTTGGGGAGCGGGCGCCGCGATGTCCTGTCTGTCGCGGAATAACCTCTCCGCTGTTGCAGCCATTGATAAAAAGTGGAAAAATCGTGGCAGAGGAGTCCGCGGACAGGATAAGGTCTTATGTGCTGTCACAGCTAAAGAGAGTTTCAATGGTGGGGTAGATGGACCAGCAGACGGTGAGAAAACAGTTGGCTAAGGCGAAGAGGATTGTGGTTAAGATAGGCACCAGCAGCATCACCGACGAGAACCACCGCCTGGATCCGGAGAAAATCGGCAGGCTGGTATCCAATGTGATGGGGTTGCGGTCGCGGGGCAAGGAGGTCATCCTCGTTTCCTCGGGAGCCATTGGCGCTGGCATCGGCCGTCTCAACCTCAACGGCAGACCTAAGGACATCCCCGCCTTGCAGGCGACAGCTGCGGTGGGCCAAGGCATGCTGATGCAGGTCTACTCCAAGTATTTTGGGGAGTATCAGCAGCCGGTGGCGCAGATCTTGTTAACGGCGGAGGACTTCAGCAACCCCCGGCGCTACCGGAACTTCAGGAATATGCTATCCACGTTAATGAAATGGGGTGTGGTCCCGATAGTCAATGAAAATGACAGCGTGGCCTCAGATGAGATAAGGCTGGGCGATAATGACATCCTCTCCGCTTATGTTTCCATAGGTGCTTCGGCCGATCTCCTCGTGCTCCTGACCGATGTCGATGGCCTTTACATGGGCTATTCCAGGCAGGGAAACCGTGGCACCTTGATTAAGACGGTTGATGGGTCGGTGAACGTGGAACGGTATGTGAATAGGGGCTCCCGGGGTTTTGGTGGCATGCTCACCAAGATTAAAGCGGCCCGGATGGTAACGGAGAAGGGAATCCCGGTGGTGATAGCCAGC
>JAWCKT010000020.1:0-7473 GCA_038851515.1 Hadarchaeum sp. (SeqCode) | reverse complement strand
GCGAGGAAAGGGTCGTGGAGAGAATTTTGGACGGAGAGGAAATCGGTACCTTGTTTCTTCCGGTGAGATGAAGATGAGCGAGGTCCTTGAAAAGGCGGCTGCGGCTAGGAAGGCGGCCCTGAAACTGGCCACCGTCACCACCGAGGTCAAGAATTCAACCCTGCTGAAGATCGCCTCGGCCATCCTAGAGAATAAAGAGGCACTTTTGAAGGCCAATGCTGAAGACCTGAAGGCGGCCGAGGGACTCTTAAAAAGGGGCAGAATTTCCTTACCCCTGCTCCAGAGGCTCAAGCTTTCCGAGGACAAGCTTCAGGATATCGCCAAGATGGTTCGAAGTGTTGCGGAGCTCGAGGACCCCGTGGGACGGACTCTGTATGCCGTGGAGCTTGATCGGGGCCTTGAGCTTTACAAGGTTTCCTGCCCCATCGGAGTTATCGGCGCGATCTTCGAGGCCCGCCCTGATGTCCTGCCCCAGATATCAGCGCTCTGTTTAAAATCAGGAAACGCGGTGGTGCTCAAAGGGGGCAGCGAGGCCCGACGCTCCAATGAGGCCTTCTTCAACGTGATTAAAGCAGCCAGTGAGTCGGCTGGAATTCCACCCGGGTGGATCCAGCTGATCGAGGCCAGAAGTGAAGTCAGGGAATTGCTGAGACTGGACGAATATATTGACCTGCTGGTTCCCAGAGGAAGCAAGGAATTTGTTAAATTCATTCAGACGAACACCAACATCCCAGTCCTAGGGCACGCTGAAGGGCTCTGTCACATCTACGTGGACGCTGACGCCAACATCGAGAAGGCGTTAAAGGTCTGCTACGATGCCAAGGTACAGTATCCGGCCGTCTGTAACGCCGTGGAGACGATCTTGGTGCACACCAGAATCGCTGAGCGATTTTTAAAGCCGCTGGAAAAACTTTACGCTGAGGCTGGTGTTGAGATCAGGGGCGACGAGAGGGTGAGGAAGATCCTTCCCGAAGCCAAACGGGCCACGGAGAAGGACTGGCGCACCGAGTATTTGGATCTGATCGTCTCAATCAAGGTGGTCGACAGCATTCAGGAAGCCATAGATCACATCAACACCTACGGCTCCAAACACACCGATGCCATTGTCACCGAGAACGGAAGGAACGCCCGGCTCTTTCTCACCGGGGTCGACTCATCCAGCGTGATGCTCAATGCTTCCACGAGGTTCAGCGATGGCTACCGGTATGGACTTGGGGCTGAGGTCGGCATTTCCACGGGCAAGATCCACGCCCGCGGCCCAGTTGGTCTTGAAGGGTTGACCACTTCAAAATACTACTTGCTCGGAGATGGGCATGTTGTGGCCGACTACTTGGGACCGAAGGCTAAACCTTTTACCCACCTCCCGTTGAAGAAAAGGTGGTCTGAGATCGAAAGGGAACTCTAGAGGTCGGTGGTGGTTTGAAGTTCCGAAAGGTTGTGGTCGGCGGCACTTTTGATTACCTGCACAATGGACACCTAGCCATCATCTCCAAGGCCTATGAGATTGGGGAGCGGGTTACCATAGGTATCTGTTCTGACGAGATGCAGCAGCTCCTTATGAAGGACTCCGCCGGCATCCAGCCTTTGCCCATCAGATTGTGGAGGCTGCTTGATGAGCTGCACAGCCGGGGCTGGCTGGGGCGCACGGAATTAAACATTTTATCAGATCCCTATGGGACTGCGGTCAGCGACAGGAACATCGACGCGATAGTTGTCAGCCCGGAGACAAGGGTGAGGGCCGAGGAGATAAACAAAATCAGAGTTTCAAAGGGCCTAAATCCTTTGGAAATCGTGGAAATCCCGTTTGTGCTAGCCGAGGATGGCAAGCCGATCTCCTCAATAAAAATTCGCTACGGTGAGATCGACATCCACGGTAAAAAACTGAACCAGTCTAAATTTAGCGACTAAGCTTTAAATTACGGACCAAACAACGTTTAAGCGCGATGGAACCCTATGGTGAATTTATGCATCCGTCGAAGGATATCCAAGGCACGAGGGGCTCAGAACTCAGCGGCCGCAAGATTGCACTCTGTATCACGGGCAGCGTTGCCGCGGTCAAGTGTCCTGAGTTGGCTCGGGAGCTCATGCGCCACGGGGCCGAGGTGCGTGCCTGCATGTCTCAGCAGGCCACCCAACTGATAACGCCGGAGCTGATGCATTGGGCTACTGGTAACGAGGTCGTCGTCAGGCTCACCGGCAGGCTAGAGCACGTGGAACTGGCGGAGTGGGCTGACTTAATTCTGGTTGCACCAGCCACTGCCAACACAATTGCCAAGATATCCTGCGCTATTGATGACACCCCGGTGACCTCAGTGGTCTCGGTTGCTCTTGGGCTCAAAAAGCCCGTGGTGGTGGTTCCAGCGATGCATGCGTCGATGTTTGCTCACGAACTCTTTCAGCAGAACTTGGCGAGGCTCCGCTCGGTCGGTATCCAGGTTCTTGGACCAAGAGTTGAGGAGGGTAGGGCCAAGATAGCCGAGGTTGGGGAGATAGTTCAGGTTGTCATCGGGACACTGGGTCCTAAAGACATGGCCGGCCGCCGGGTTCTGGTCACGGCTGGCCCGACCATTGAGCCGATAGATCCAGTCAAGATAATTACCAATCGGAGTTCAGGAAGGATGGGTCTGGCCATAGCCCGTGCTGCTGCGGCCAGAGGTGCCGAGGTATCTCTGATCTATGGTCCAGGCACCGAGACCCCGCCCATAGGGATGAGAGTGATCAGAGTTCAGACGACTCAGGAGATGCGAGATGCCTTTGTGAAGGAGCTAGAGCTGCGTCCCGACATAGTAGTTGCTGCGGCGGCTCCTCAGGATTTCGTGGTGGAAAGGCCATCGGAGCGGAAACTCAGACATACGGAACCGGTGACGTTAAGGTTGATTCCTGCCCCCCGCGTTCTTTCAGGCGTGCACAAGTTCTCTCCAAACTCCTTCGTGATCGGTTTTAAGACGGAATACGGGGTTAGCGATGACGAGCTTCTTCACGCCGCCGAAGCCAAGTTGAATGAGGGTCTTGATATGGTAGTGGCAAATGACGTGAGTCGGCCCGGAGCAGGATTTGGCACCGAGACCAATGAGGTCCTGATCGTGACGAGATCAGGCTGGAGAAAAATGAGGGCCACTAAGACGGAGATTGCTGGAGTGATTTTGGATTTGGCCGTGGGTAAAGCTTAAGATGCTGGTGATCAGGCTGGCGGAATCGTTGAAATTGCGGAAACAGCCTTCAAGAGCAACCGCGTTTGTTCCCGCCCACATTTCTGGTTTTTTTCAGCCTTGCGATGCCAGCACGCCTGAGAGGACGGGGTCAAGGAACTGTGGTCCCTGCTTGAATTTTGGCGTGAGGACGGAGGTTAAGGTTGAAAGTTCAGACCGCGACAGAGTTGAAGTGTTTATCGATGGCAGGCCTGCACCTGAGGCTAAGACGACGTTGATGGTCGTGGAACAAATTTTGAGCCAGGTGGGAGGTAGCTTCCGGGTGAGAGTAGATCATTTCTGTGAGATACCGGTGGGCGCCGGATACGGGGCAAGCGGGGCCGGAGCCTTGGGTACAGCTTTTTCTATGGCCAAGACGTTGGGCCTGCGCCTGTCAAGACGCCAATTGGTGACAGCGGCCCATGTGGCTGAGGTGCTTTGCTATACTGGGCTGGGCGATGTGGGAGCACAAGCCCACGGTGGTCTCGTCATCGGCCTTGAGCCTGGAGCGCCACCTTATGGAAGGTGGAAGAGGATAAGGGTGCCTCGAGAAGTTAAAGTTATCTGCGCTACCTTGGGCCCCATCCCCTCAAAGAAACTTTTGGGTGAAGCGGATTTCAGGAGGCGCGCTGGAGAGATTGGAGCTTTGGCTTTCAACAAAGTTTTGGGGCGGCCGGACATCTATAACTTTATCGCTGCCTCCAAGGAGTTTGCGGAGAATTTGGGAATTTTCGACGATGAACTAAAGGAGCTGGCCAGAGCGGCTGAGAGGTCCGGGGCCATCGGTGCCAGTCAGGTCATGATCGGGCGCGCGGTTTTTGCCCTCGCCCGCGGGGAAAACATCGCCCGTGTTCGAAGGACCTTTCTGGAGATGCTGGGGCCTGAGTCGCTCATGGTCGCCGACATTTATCGTGGCGGATGAGTCACCATTATGAGGGAGTTCTTTAAAAGGTTTCCAAATGGATTCTTTCTTTCAACGGTGCCCGGGAAGTGGGCTTCGGCTTTTCACGTGGCTTGCCGATTGGAATCATTATCAGCGGCCTAATTCCTTCGGGCGCCTTTATGGCTTCAGCGACAGCTTTTTCATCGAAGGCTCCAACCCAGCAGGTACCATAGCCCAAGGCGTAGGCCGCGAGGTGGATATTTTGCGCCACGGCCGCCGTGTCCTGAATGCAGTAGAGGTTTCTCCCTCGATCACCATAGCGACTGGCGGTCCGGTTAATGTCCGCGCAGATTACGATAACGACGGGGGCCTCGGCCAAGAAGCTCTGACCCCGGGCTGCCTGAACCAGCTTTTGCTTGTTCTTCAGGTCCTTAACGATGACGAATTCCCAGGGCTGGCAATTTCCCGCGCTGGGAGCGGCTATTCCCGCCTCCAGAATTTTTTCCAGATCGGCGTCTTTGATGGGTTCAGGAATAAAGCTGCGGATGCTCCTCCGCCCCTTGATTGCCTCGAAGATGTCCATTCAATCGCCGAAGTAATTTTATAAAAGAGTGTTAAAAGTTCTTTTGGTGGATTCGATGATTGAATCCTCAGAACTGGACTGGATAGTTCAGAAGACGGCGGAATTCCTCGCCGACAAGGTCAAGGACGGCCCACTGACCGATCGGGACATTAATCTAGCTTTCGAAATCTTTGCTAGACCGCGTCTGGAGAGCTTGAGTTCCTCTTTTGAGAGCGATTTAGAGCGCATCCAGGCGCGCGACTTCATCATGATGAAACTGAACGACCGAGCCAAGCAGCTTAATGCTGAATTTTGGAAAAAGACGGAATAAGTGCCTCTAGTGGTGTTAATTGTCGGATTTTCCACAGATTGGGCAGCGTGGAACAAAGAATGGGGAGAAATCTCTTTCTTCAGTTTTAGATCAGGAGAGGCTTGCCCGTCCAGAGCCAGAAGACGATCAACAGGCAAATGATGGCAACCAAGATTAACCCCACGCCCCATTTTCTCGCTTGGGCCTTGATGCAGATGTAACCAAAGATGCCGGTGGCGCCTATGATCACAACCAGCACGATGGTAAGTATGATTTGGGCAATCAGCTTAACCCATCCTCCGCCAAAGAAAAATCCAAGGAGCGGCAGCACGATGACGAGGAAGACGATAATTCCCAGCAGGTACGCCGTCCTCATCTTTCCACCAATGCCCATTATATGTGGTTCTTTTAAAAGTTAGTGTAATACCAGTAGGGATTGACCATGCCTAGACTCGCGGTGATACGGCAAGATTTCTGTCAGCCGAAAAGATGTTCGTTAGAATGCCATCGCTTCTGTCCCGGCGTTAGAACCGGTGATGAAACGATAGTAGTCGATGAAAAGACAGGCAGGCCGGCGATATCGGAGCAGCTTTGCAGCGGTTGTGGGATTTGTGTGCACAAGTGCCCCCTGAAGGCGATTTACATCATTAACCTACCCAGCCAGCTCGAGGGCCGCTGTATTCACCGCTATCAACCCAATGGTTTCGCTCTCTTTGAACTGCCGATTCCGCGCGCCGGCAGCGTCACCGGGCTGGTGGGTCAGAACGGGGTGGGAAAGACGACGGCGCTTCAGATCCTGGCCGGGCGCCTGAAACCCAACCTCGGTAAGGAGGAGGCGACCCAGAAGGAGCTGATCGAATTTTTCAAGGGCTCGGAGCTTCAGAACCACTTCAAAAAAATCGATGAGATCAAGGTAGTCTACAAGCCTCAGTCGGTTGATGACCTGCCCAAGGCCGTCAAGGGAAAATCCCTGAAACTGCTTGAAAAAATTGACGAGCGCGGCGTGGTGAAGGAACTGATTCGCTCACTGGCACTTGGGGAGTTTCTCGATAGGGAGATAAGGATGTTGAGCGGTGGGGAAATGCAGCGTTTGGCCATAGCGGCTGCGGTTGCCCGTGAGGCCGACATTTACTTCTTCGATGAGCCCAGCTCACATCTCGATGTTTATCAGCGCCTGAATGCGGCGATGGTGATCAGGTCGCTGGCAGCCGCGGGCAAGGCAGTCATGGTTGTGGAGCACGATCTGGCGATGCTAGATTATGTTTCCGACTATGTGCATGTCCTATATGGTAAACCTGGAGTCTATGGAGTGGTTTCCTCCCCCCGGGGTGTTAGAGTCGGGATAAATGTTTTTCTCAATGGTTATCTTCCTGAGGAAAATATAATGTTTCGAAGGGAGCCCATAAAATTTGAGTTGAGGCCGCTCTCAAAGGTCGGGTCGGGTGGAAAACCACTTTTGAGTTATCCTCGGCTGGTCAAATCCTTCAAGGATTTCCGGCTGGAGATTTCACCGGGCGAAGTTTTTGCCGGTGAGGTGGTCGGGATTGTGGGCCCGAACGCGGTGGGAAAAACCACCTTCGTCCGCATACTGGCTGGAGAAGTTAAGCCTACCTCCGGCAAAATTGATTTTAATCTTTCCGTGTCGCATAAGCCACAATATCTGAAGTCTGATTTTGATGGTACGGTTGAGAAATGGCTGCAGGAACAGCTGGGTGATTTTGACCCCTCCTTTGTACCGGACATCCTACAACCTCTTGAGATAGAACCGCTGATGGAAAGGGAACTGAAGAGACTAAGCGGCGGTGAGCTGCAGCGCGTCTCAATAGCGGAGTGCCTAGGGCGCCGGGCCGACCTTTATCTGCTTGATGAGCCCAGCGCCTATCTGGATGTGGAGCAGCGGTTGAACATGTCCAAGTGCATAAGGAGAACCATAGAGAAGAGGGAAGCCGCAGCCTTCGTGGTAGATCACGATGTGCTCAGCATCGATTACATCTCGGATCGATTGCTGGTTTTTACCGGTGAGCCCAGTAGGGAGGGCAGGACCCATGGCCCCTTGGGGATGCGCGATGGCATGAACCTCTTTTTGAAGGAGGTGGGCGTGACTTTCCGGAGGGACCCGCAGACTGGACGCCCTAGGGCCAACAAGCCCGACAGCGCCCTAGATAAAGAGCAGAGGGAAAGGGGCGAGTACTTTTATCTTCACTGATAAAGTTAAGGTGATGGTATGGGAGTTGCCGAGGATATTAACTGGCTGAAAGCTGACGAGGCTGGTGTTGGCAAGGTCTTCACCATCATCGCTAACAAGGGGGGTCTGAAGCTGCGTGAGCTCAAGGAGCTTTATGGTTCTGAGGACTGGTGGCCAGTAAAGGCACACCTCAGCGCCCTAATTTCCAGAGGGCTGGTGGCTGAGTTTGAGGGAATTTACCAGCTAACCGAGGACGGCAAAAAGGTGCTGGAGAGCTTTAAGGCGATGGAGGTCGTCAAGGCAATTTAAGTTGAAATATCCGTGACGTTTCCACCCTTAAGCAGG
>JAWCKT010000019.1:0-14550 GCA_038851515.1 Hadarchaeum sp. (SeqCode) | reverse complement strand
ATTGGTTTCGCAGGCAATGAGCTCGTGGCGGTTTTCCGCATTCGGGTAGGTAAACAAATCAACAGCGCCTCCTTGGTCGCAGATGGGTATCATGCACGTACAGATGGCTTGACCAGTTTAGGGGTGTTGCTCGGCTCAGTGGGTGTCTGGCTCGGTTATCCCTTAGCAGACCCAGAGGATGCGATTCTTACGTGATCGATTCTTAATAGCAGTTGTGATAATTGGAGCAACTGTCATCTTGGGAATGTTCATACTTCATAGACGGGTGGGCAGAGAAATACAATCTGATTTAGCTTCGAAAAGCACTCCAACCACATCTACACAGGCTGACATAAAATCATCATCCACGGTAGTTCAGTCCATTCCTCCCAGAGGTCCATTCCGCGTGACTCGCGTCCTCGATGGCGATACAATAGTACTTGATAATGGCGAGACGGTTCGCTTGATTGGAGTAGATGCTCCCGAAATACACCACCCAGAGATTCCTGTACAAAGGTTTGGCAAAGAGGCAACAGAATTTTTGAAGCGACTTGCGGAGGGATTCGAGTGTATGTTGGAATACGAACCCAATAATTTTAGAGACCAATACGGAAGGCTTCTTGCATATGTTTTTGTGGGAGATCGTCTTGCAAACGCCGAGATAATCCGTCGAGGGTACGCGTATGCTTATACCCGGTTCCCTTTTCGCCGACAAGCTGAATTTATCACTTTGGAACGTGAGGCACGCGAACGTCAATACGGTTTATGGCACCTATCACTCCGGGATGGCAGGATTGCTAACCTTGTAAAGAGATACGAATCCCTTAATATGGAAGGACGCAAAAGATTAGATGAAATTCTGGAGGAACTTGCCCAAAAATATCCTTTTGCACAAAAGGAGAATGTCGATTCTCTAAAGGAGGAAGGAGGTAAGTAATATGCGTGGAATTTCCGTAGTCTTTTTGATAGCCCGTCTTATTGCTTCGGGAATGCTCCTTTTGGCTCTTTCAAGGCATCCATATAGTTATTATATCCTTTTACGCTGGGTGGTCTGCGGCACATCTGCTTACGGTGCGGTTAAGTGTCGGTAGAGTTGGAAAAATCTGGCTGGGCATGGGTTTTTGGGATCATCGCATTACTTTTTAATCCAATTATTCCTGTTCATCTTTCTCGCGAGATATGGGCTCCTATAGATATAATGGCTGCTTTGATTTTTTCGGAGGGGAAAATATGATGACAAAACAGAACCCTGATCTTAAAAAGTTTCTTGTTAGGCTTGGGGTCACAGTGGCAGCGGTTGTTTTGGTGATGTACTTGGCCAAAGGTTCCTTGACCAGCGACGCGCTGATTTGCCTTCACAGGTGCCGACGAGAGGGCAAGTAGACACGTCCTTTCCCGAATCTCGACAACTGCCAGGCACAGTCCAGGTGATTTCCTGGCAGGATGCTGCGAAACACTACGGGGAGTTTGCAACGGTAGAAGGTACGATTGTCGCCACTCATAATTCAGGAAAAGCGTGCTTCCTTAACTTTCACCCAGACTACAAGCGTTACTTTACGGCGGTTATCTTTGCATCAGCCTTTCCCCGATTCCCAGCGAATCCAGAAAATTACTACTATGGAAAGAAGGTTCGTGTGTCTGGTTACATCAAAGAATACAAGGGAAAACCAGAAATCATTTTAAATGATCCGAGCCAAATAGAAATCTTGAAATGATGAGAGGTCGAACGCTTTAGCTAACCTGCTGTTTAACAATGCCTAATCAATAGTTCACCCGACCGCCTGCGGTCGGGTGAACGGGGTGGCGGGTGAGCCCTGCTGGTTGCGACCGCCTGCGGCGGTCGAACCAGCGGATGGAACCGATGGCCCTGCGGGCCACGGCTCACCCGCCACCCCGTTAGGCCGACGACGGACGCACTTGCCGAGCGAGACCGAGTAGCCATGCGGCAAGGCTGCAAATTCTGCCGCAGCTCAATCCAAAAAAGGAGGAACTTATGGAAGAGCGACAGGTGATCATCGTGAAGCAAGAGAAGTCCATGGGCCTGGCGTATGTCCTGCTGATCTTCTTGGGTCAGCTTGGCATTCACCGTTTCTATCTCGGGAGGGTTGGATCCGGCGTCGCACAGCTCCTGCTCGGCATCGTAGGTTGGGCGACCGTCTGGATCTTCATCGGGTTCATTCCATTGGCCATTCTGTGGATCTGGGTCTTCATTGACCTTTTCTTGACTGCCGGTATGGTCAGGGCAGCTAATGCAGAGCTACACAGAGCGGCCTAACAACGTCATTGTGCCGACAGGCGTTCGATCCCTAATCTACGCGATGTCCGTAGTCGTGTGCGGTGTTGGTCTATTCTCAGCCATCGGAGTAAACGATAATCTATCTGGCAAACGATGGATTCGGCACCCTGCACCAACCACATATGTGCCGCCGCCCCCTCAACGAGTGGAGCGACCCTCTATCCCCGAACAACCTCTTCCCCATAATGGCCGTGTGCGGATCTTCACAAGGGCGGAGCGGGTGGCACCCTTCGAAATCAAGGCCGCGCAGGGTAGCCACTACCTCTTGAAGTTGGTCGATGCGTTTATGGGGGCTCCTGTGCTGACAGTCTTCGTTCATAGCGGCACGACTGTGAACATAGACGTTCCTCTCGGTACGTTCGAGGTCAGATACGCGTCGGGGGAATCGTGGCACGGAGACGAGTATCTGTTCGGACCGGACACTGCCTATCGTAAGGCGGACATGACGTTTACGTTCGCGGTGGTCGGGAACCAAGTCAGCGGGTTCACAATCACGCTCTACAAGGTGCCCTATGGAAACCTCCGTACGTCAACCATCAGACCTACAGAGTTCTAGAGTTGGAGGGCACAGCGCAGCCAACAACGCGATGCAGCGGCCGGCGCTTCGCGCCGCCGCTGAACCGATAACTGGTTAGGCCGTTCACTTTCTTAGCAAAGGAAACCTTATGACACCATTGGACTTAGTCAGACTCACACCGCTGATGGACCGCACCAGCGGGAGGCCTGACGTGACCATCGGTCTCATTGATGGACCTGTAGTTATGAACCATCCCGAACTTGCCAGCCAACATGTCCGTGAGATCCCTAGAAACACGAACGGTGCCTGTACCCAGGCCAACAGTACAGCCTGTTTGCACGGTACCTTTGTGGCTGGAATTCTCTCAGCCAGGCGGGGATCGGTGGCACCGGCGATTTGTCCCGACTGCACCCTGTTGGTGCGTCCCATCTTCGCCGAAACGGAAATGACCAACGGCAAGATGCCGAGAGTGACGCCAGAGGAGCTCGCCCAGGCCATCCTCGATTGTCTTGACGCGGGGGCGCGCATGCTGAACGTAAGCACCGCCCTCGCCCAACCCTCCCTCAAAAGCGAGCACGCATTGGAAGAAGCCCTGGATCAGGCCGCCAGGCGCGGGGTGATCGTGATCGCGGCTGCAGGCAATCAGGGGACCATGGGCAGCACCGCCATCACCCGCCACCCGTGGGTTATACCGGTTGTGGCGTATGACCTGTGGAGCAAGCCCATGAATCACTCCAACCTGGGAAATTCGATTGGCCGGCGGGGATTGGGGGCGCCAGGTGACAGGATCACCAGCCTGGGTGCCGAGGCGAAGACGCTGACGATGGGGGGAACGAGCGCCGCCGCGCCTTTTGTGACGGACGCTATCGCGCTGCTGTGGTCGGAATTTCCAAACACTACAGTGACTCAGGTGAAATTTGCCGCAACCCAAACTTATGCCTCACGGCGAACAACAGTAGTCCCCCCTCTGTTAGATGCCTGGGCAGCGTATCAAACCATGAGGAGGTAAAAACCATGTCCGAGGAAAAGACCAAAAGCAAACCCCAGCCTTACCGCGTGCGTCTACCCGGGTTCATCAGCAATGAGGACATCGGACTTGGCGATGTAATCAAGCGGGTCACGTATGCGGTCGGAATCAAGCCCTGCAGTGGCTGTGAACGCAGAGCCGCCGCGCTCAATCGCTGGTTCGTCTTCACTGGCAGGCGCGCCAAATAACCAAAGTCCAAAAATCCATTTTGAAGGAGGACAGCCATGGAACAAGAAACGCAAGAACAATCGATAAGCCAGGATGAGACAAGACGTGATGTCGCTGCGATCATCCCATCCCAGGGGGATGTTGTAGGGGCACCGCCGACTCAAGAGGTGCCTTGCCCGACCTGCGGGGCAGCTTCCATGCCTTTATCCTACATTTATGTGCTGGGCCGGATCGAGGCGTGTTTTCCCCGTCTCTCGGTGGAGAAGGAGTTTGCCCAAGTCAGAGGCCGAGACCGTCGGAAAAACCGATCAACAGGTTTTTCATGCGGTGTTGTCAAAGCCCGAGAACCGCTACCTGGTGCGCCAAATGTGCTGGGTGTTCACCATTCAGGGACTGGAGACCTATATCCTGCAACCGCAGAACCCGGCCGACTTCGATCTCTTGGTGGGTGCCATCCGTCCTGTGCCTAGCCCAAACAATATCGATATCGTTGTGGGTCTACGCGGACCCATTTGCCCCGTCGGAGTTGTGCAATGGACTGATGGTCCCGATCGTCGCGTTCGACCAGATCTACTCCTTTGACCGCGATGCCTTGATCAAAGCCATTCCCAAACCGGAGAAGACGGCGGCCGACCAGTTTGACCGACAATGGCGGCGCAACCGACGAGCATCGCGCCTTGAACTTCTTGGCCGTGCACTATCCAGCCATCTATGCCAAGGCGGCTGAAGAATTCGCGCGGGACTTTTCGCTGACCGCGGTGGAAACTCGTTTTTCACCCTTGAGCGGCACGCGCAAGATTATCGAGGTCATTTTCTCGTATACGAATCGAAATACCGATTTCACGGAGAAGTTTTGCTTGCGCGTTGATGTGACCGAGGAGTTTCCGTTCTTGGTGACCAAGTTGTCACCATATTATGACCGTTAACCATACTATTGGAGGTGTACCATGAACATTCGAGGATTTAACGCAGAAAGCTCCCTCTATGAGACACGCGGGCAGTATTCGCTTCGATCAACCGTAGGTTTCATTGGTTATGCAAACACTTTGGTGTATCCATTCCAATTGGCACGTCGCCTTGGAGGTTTTGGCGGGGGAGGACTTCCTGTTAAGTGCGAAAGCGATCAGGGCGATGTATGTACTTGCGGTCCCGGTAAATGCTGTGTCACGGTCCCAAACGGGTGTGTCTGTGAGCCCTATCC
This sequence comes from Hadarchaeum sp. (SeqCode), assembly GCA_038851515.1. Lineage (GTDB taxonomy): Archaea > Hadarchaeota > Hadarchaeia > Hadarchaeales > Hadarchaeaceae > Hadarchaeum. The sequence goes on along the minus strand of JAWCKT010000019.1, from coordinate 9,362 downwards.
CGGCCCGACGGGTCCGACGCAACCGCCAGTGGTTCTGGCCAGGCTTGGAACAGCTTTTCGAAAGCCGCGGGAGGCTGCGGGGCTGGTGGTGCATGATCTTCCGCGCTGACCCTAATGGCAAAGTCCCCAAGGCTGATGGTCGGGAGCGCAAGCACGCCATGCGCGAGTTGGTCCGTGCTGGTACCCCCGTGGGACTCCTCGGATATTCCGACGGGGTACCGGTTGCCTGGTGTTCGTTGGGACCTGGCGAGACTTTCCCCGGCTTGGCGGTCGTCGGAGAGCAATCCGATCCGGTGTGGTCAGTGACGTGTTTTTATATCCAGCCCGAGTTCCAGCGCAGTGGTGTCACACGAGCGCTGCTCAAGGCGGCGATTGCTGAAGCCCGCAAGGCGGGAGCGAAGGCACTGGAGGCGTACCCAATCGATCCGGACTCCCCCAGCTACCGGTTTGGCGGTTTCGTGCCGTTCTTTGGGCGCGAGGGATTTCATGAGATGGGACGACTTGGCTCGCGTCGACATATCATGCGGCTGGACCTCGACGCCGAAAAATCAAGTGCGCGCCGGACCTCGCGCCTAACAACGGGTTCCAGGCAACGTCGGCGTTGACGCGGCGCCGCTGAACCGGTAGGTTAAGCCATGATGGACCCACTCAAACCTGTGGTGGCCGTTCTGCTTGGCGTCATCCTGCTCTTCTTCTCCTTTGCCAGTGGTTTGTTGGGCGCTGAGCTAGGCGGAGGCCTCAACGACGCCTACGGCGTGAGCCTAAGCTACGGTTACGAGAAGCTCTCGGAGCGCGCTCTGCAGCTTGCCGCCTGGGCCCGGATCGGCGCGGTGCGCACCGTGCTCAACTGGTTCCAGCTCATGGACAACCCGCGGCAGAATCCGCGAGCGGCCACCATGGGGCTGCTCGACCGCAACGCTGAGCCTAAGCCGGCGTACTCCGCCTATCGGGAGCTTACCGGCGGACTGGCCGCCTATCAACGCACGCTGGACCAGGTCCTGGACAAATACCGCCCGGTGGTCCTGGCGGTAGAAAATGAGGAGAACTCGGCCCTGTTTTACACTGGCACGCCGCAGGACTACACCGCCCAACTCTAAGCCGCCTGCCAGGTGGCGCACCAAAAAGACATCCCCTGCACCAACGGCAGGCTGGTCAGCACGCTGGTGGCCCTGCTGGTCTATGACCATTATCTGGAGAATGGGCAGCCGGCCATGGCCCAAGACTTCGCTACCAGAGCCTTTACGCCAGAGGAGCGGCGACGGCTGAACTCCCCCCAGGCCCAGGAGCAACTACGCAAGGGCAAGGCACTTCTTTCGGCCTACCGCACTGCCGGGATGGACTACGTAAACTTCCATTGGTACATCGCCGATACCCCTGCGCTGGAGGAAGCGGTGGCCTTTCTTAGGGCGCAGACGGGCCTGCCGGTCATCACCAACGAGGTGGGCCAGACGACCGACGACCCCCACCAAACCACCTGATGATGCCTGGCGATATACGGCCTAGTGGGGAGATACCTGTAAAGGTATGGCTTTGCAGGGCACGAGAAGTCAGGTAAGTTAGATACGGTATGGTAGAGAATAGGAGCCCGAAAGGGTTCCTATTCATGGAGGCTCTGGTTTCCCAGAGCCTCTTTTTTGTTTAAAGAGAAGACAGGCCTTTTACTTTTATATTTAAGGCAGGTCAGGAATCACTCCTCCGTATCGGGTAGAACATTTACCCTGGCTTCGTCCTCAGAATCCTCACTTTTTACGACGTATTCTTCTAATATCCAAGAACCGAGGTCCCTCATTTTACAACGCTCGGAACAAAAAGGTCTGTATTTATTTCCTTCCCACATTACTTCCGTTTTACAAATCGGACACTTAATTTTCATTTTTAATCCATCCTCAAAATTTACTCCTGGCTCCCAAAATTTATTTGCGTCTTATTTGAATTCAACCTATATAGTAATGGATAAGTAGTCCGGGTGTCAAAGGAAATCTCAGGGAGTGGAGCGATGAAAAAAGTAGGTATCATTGCCAGAAAAAATAAACCGGAAGCCGGAGAGATTGTAAACGAGCTTCGGGATTGGCTCATCAAAAGGGGATTTGAGCCTTATTTTGACGAAGATACGGCAGATCTTATCCATGAAAAGGTGCATCGATATTCCAAACAGAAGATTCCCTCTCTGGTAGATATGATTGTTGTTCTGGGGGGGGACGGGACCCTTTTAAGTGTAGCCCGTCTTATGGAGGAGAGGCAGGTTCCTATTTTGGGTGTAAACCTGGGAGGTTTGGGATTCTTAACGGCAACTACGCTGGAGAAGATGTACCCGACTTTACAAAGTATCCAGAAAAACGAATACATTTTAGATAAGCGAATGATGCTGGCGGTTGAAGTTTACAGGCAGGGTGAACGTATCTCCGGTTATACAGTTTTAAATGACGCGGTTATTCACAAAGGGGCCGCTCTGGCTCGAATTATCGATATAGATACCTACATTGATAAGCAATTTGTAACTTCATTTAGAGCCGATGGACTCATTATTTCTACCCCTACGGGTTCTACAGCCTATTGTCTATCGGCAGGAGGACCCATTGTTCATCCTCAAGTGGAGGCATTTATTGTAACGCCCATATGTCCCCATACCTTAACAAATCGACCCGTGGTCATTCCCGATACGGCTGTTGTGGAGGTTATCATGAGATCCGAACACGAGGATGTCATGCTGACTCTAGACGGTCAGGTGGGAGTGGCCCTTCTGTACCGGGATGTAGTACGGGTTACAAAAGCAAAACATCAAATTCAACTCATTCAACCGTCCGATCGAAATTATTTTGAAGTATTAAAGACGAAGCTACGCTGGGGAGAAAGATAAAATCTTATACCCTCTCTACGTTGAAACATCCCCTAAACTGTAAGGGCCGCCCCTCCCTACTTCGTGGATTTGTTTTGGCAACGTAAAGGGTGTTCAAACAGAAAAATGACCCCGACTAAATTGTTACGGTTACATTCCAGAGTAAAAGACTTGACAGCATGCCCCGGATTACTATAATATGATAATATCTTAATGGGTTATTAACCGGATAGACCTACCCATATGGGCAAATAGCTCAGGTGGTTAGAGCGCTGGCCTTACAAGCCGGAGGTCCCAGGTTCGAGTCCTGGTTTGCCCATTCTTCAAATTTTTAACCTCTGCTTTTGCCTGTTGGTAAATACCTGCCCTTTAAAAGGTCCCTGCGAGCCCTTCGATAAACCCGGAACGGGCTTTGTCGAAGGACTCCTTGCCATGACGGGTTACTTTATGAAAGGCCAATGAGTATTAGCCTTCCACAACCAGCAACAGTCCTTTCAGATATTCCCCTTCAGGAAAATTAAGATTCACCGTGTGATCTGGGCTGGCCTGAAGGGTTTGAATAATTTTCACTTCCCGTTGGGCGTCTAAACTTGCTTCCCAAACAATTTGACGAAACAGTTTGGAATCGATGTGGTGGGAGCAAGAAAAAGTAGCCAGAATACCACCTGGGTTGAGAAGTTTAAAAGACAGAAAGTTGAGATCTTTATATCCCTGAGCGGCTCGACGAACCGAACCCACGCTTTTAGCAAATGCAGGAGGGTCTAAGACGATTAAATCAAAGGATTTCTTCTGGGATCGATAAATGCGCAACGCTTCAAAGGCATCGGCCGTATTCAAACTTAATCGCGATGCAACCCCATTGATTTCGGCATTTTGAGCTGCCAGAGCATTGGCTTCAGCCGAAGAGTCCAGGTTAATAACCTGACTGGCTCCATTTTTCAGCAGGTGAAGGGCAAAGCCCCCAGTGTATCCAAACGCATTCAGGCAAATCTTATTCCGGCCGTAGGAACCTACAATCCCCCTATTCACCCGCTGATCCAGGAAAAAACCGGTTTTTTGCCCGCGTTGAAGATCTACCCAAAACCGGATTCCTTCTTCCTCTATAAGAAACCGGTTTGGAACTTCCCCTACCAGGGGTCCGGTTCGCTCCGATAATCCCTCTATTTTTCGTGTGGCTACATCACTTCGTTCATAAATACCCCTGAAGTCGTTTAACTCTCTTAAAGCTGGTAACCACAAATCCTTTAACTTTTCCATCCCCAGTGTCAAAACTTGGACCACCAAAAATTTCCCATACTTATCTACAATCAGACCCGGTAAATGATCCCCCTCGGCATTGATCAAGCGATAAGCCTCTATTTTCCCCAATCCTAAATAAACCTGTCGATAGTGATAAGCCTCCTGGATACGTCGATGGAAAAATTTCCCATTAATTTCTTCCTCTTCAGAAAAGGTCAACACGCGTATTACAATCTGTGAGCGGGAATTATAATAACCCCGGGCTAAGAAATCTCCTTGATTTGAACGTACCTCTACGATATCCCCATCTTGAACAGTTGGTGAGACCTGGGCGATAGCCCCCGAGAATATCCAGGGATGGCGTTGTAAGAGGGATTTTTCTCGACCCGGTTTGAGGGTCACGTACAGCCTTGACATAGATGAACAACCCCGGGTTCTCCGCTATGGTGAATTTTTCTTTAGCGGAAGGATGAGAGGAGAATCCTGTTTACCGATCTTGAACAGGTACTGATCTTTGGAAGGATCATAATCTACATAATCGGCCATTTGATAGCAAGCCGCTTTGCTAAATCGAGCCGGAAATTTCCCATTTTTAACCCGACAGTAAAAGATTTGATTCGGGCTGATAGTCAGCGTTTCCAGATTTAATTCCTCTGTCGTACCCTCATGGAGGGTTATCTGAAATCCTTCGGGAGGAAATTCCAGGGGCTCGATCTGCTCTACGATAAACGGCGTATCCTCTACCTCGACCGGACATCTTTTTCCATGGATTTGTATAAAGTAGCGTCCATCTGGATCTCTTACCAGGTGCTCACCCAGGTACCTGCGTATTTCTTCATGCTCGATTTCGACGTTTTGATAAAACCAGGTTCCTTCTCGATCTATTTTAATGGGTTCTCCAAGTTGTGGGATCATAATAATATGAATATAACAAAAGAAGGAAAGTTCAAGGATTTTTCAAGAATCTTACCTCAAGCTTTTCTCTTGACCTGAGGCAACTTTTTGTAGTAGGTTAATGTAGAGATTAAGCAGATTCATTCAACGGATGGTAGATTCTCGAAGTATAAGTCTTCTTTGGGGTAGGACATATCGGTGATTAAATTATGTTGAAGGAGTTAGAGTTACATATTCAGGCCAGGTATCCTTTGATATACCTGGTTTCTTGGGAAGAAGATCGGGTTATTCGGGAAATCCAGAAAATCTGTGATGATGAGAATCACAAAAAGCGGCTTTATCTCTGGTCTGAAACCCAGGGTTTACAACTGGCGGCTTTGCCCGATAAACCTCCGGATCTGTCCCTTACCGATCCGCTGAATATTCTGGATCATATTATCAAGTCCAGGGAGAATGGGGGAAGACAGATTTATATTCTCCTTGATTTTCACCCCTTTTTAAGCAACCATACCATTATCCGTAAGGTTCGAGATGTAGGTAAGGCATTGCGAAAGAGTGAGAAAACGTTGATTTTCCTCTCTCCTAAATTAGTTCTACCGGATGAGTTGGCGAAGGAAGTGGTGGTTTTTGATTTTGATCTTCCCTCACTGGAGCAGCTTTCTGAGGCTTTGGATAGTATTGTAGAGACGCTTCAGAAAAAGTTTAACCTTACAACCAAATTAAAAAATCCGGCTTTTCGGGAAAGATTGCTGAAAGCCTCTCAAGGATTAACGATCCTGGAGATGTCAGATGCCATTGCAAAAGCCGTGGTAGCTCATCAGGCCATTGACGAATCTACTATTCCTTTGATTCTGGAAGAGAAGAAGCAGATCATCCGAAAGTCGGGGATTTTGGAGTATTATCCGGCTGAAGAGACCTTTGATGAGGTAGGGAACCTCAAGCGATGGTTATCCAAGCGGGATAAGGCTTTTACCGAGGAAGCCCGGCATTTTGGGATACCGGTTCCCAAAGGGCTTATGTTGGTAGGTGTTCAGGGATGTGGAAAGAGCCTTTGTGCCAAAGCTGTTGCTAACCAATGGCGACTCCCTTTACTTCGTTTAGACGTCGGGAAAGTATTCAGTGGGCTGGTTGGATCCTCCGAAGAGAACATCCGAAAAGCCATTAAAATTGCCGAATCGGTAGCCCCCTGTTTGCTCTGGATCGACGAGATTGAAAAAGGTCTTTCCGGTGCGGCCAGCTCCAATTTCAGCGATGCCGGTACAACGGCCCGGGTTTTCGCTACCTTTACAACCTGGCTCCAGGAAAAAACCAAACCGGTTTTCGTTATCAGTACAGCCAATGATATCAGTTTACTTCCCCCTGAGATCATGCGTAAGGGCCGCTTTGATGAGATTTTCTTTGTAGACCTTCCCAACCTGGAGGAACGGATAGAAATCTTTCGTATTCACCTTTCCAAACGAAAGCGCGATCCCCGGGAATTTGACCTGGAGTTTCTGGCCCAATATGCCGACGGATTTAGCGGTGCCGAGATCGAACAGGCGATTATTTCGGCCCTTTATGATGCCTTCGAAGAAGAACGCCCCCTTACCACCGATGATATTCTGCGAAATATCAAAGAAACCGTTCCGTTGTCCCGAACCATGGCCGAAAAAATCTCTGCCTTAAGACATTGGGCCGAAAGCCGGGCCCGTTATGCCTCCGGGGATTATGCATCGGTGAGCGAAGTTCCCAGGGAAGAAATACCGATTCATCTCCAGGGCCGTAAGGAAACAAGGAAAAGGGGATCCATGGGGAGCTTTCAGGGATAGGTTTTTTAACCTATCCCCTTAACCTCATTTAATCAAGTTCGAATCGATCCGGAGACCCACACCATCTGCAAGAAATTCAAAGCGGGTTTTTAAGTTCCCTGAAATCTGGGAGTTGGTCCTCTCAAAAACTGTCCCAGCTATTAAGATAAGAATAGTAATTACGGCTGGAATACCACCTATCAGATGCTACAACAGCAACTGGTAAACGACCGGTGTAATCAAAAAAATAGTACAGGCTAAAACTATTCCAAGTATGGTATCGATAGCATAATGAAACCGTCCATACACTGTACCAAGGATTAACCCACTACAGAGTGGGAAGAGTAGGGTGAAAGATATGAGATCATAACGCAACGCGTTGAGCAATACAATTACAGTAACCGCAGCATGAGAACTTGGGAATGCAGTCCCTTTAGAAGAACCTCGAGAAAGGACAAAGTGGGTAAGTTTATGAATAAAGCCATCTGCCAGATGTCCTTTGATCTTCTCAAACTTATAACGTGGACCTACTACCGGCATAAAGATATGCCAGATAAAGCACAAAGTAAAAGTAAAAACTTCAGCAAAAACAACCTCGTAAAATATCTCTCGTCTTCCCTGAAGATAAAGTACCGTTATAAGGAAGATAACAATTCCATAGAAACTTAGATAGCAAAAATGTAAAAACTCAGAAAATAGTAGACATGGAAAATATTTACTTAAATAAATACTGGGCTGACCTTTGAAAAGTTCAGCTTCCCACTGAATAATCCTATCATCGAAGTAATCTTGGAAAATCAATTGTGTAAGCGGTTCCATTCTCCAATAGAAGGCTAAGATAGTCGCAATGGGATACCAATCGCGTAATACCTGGAATGGAAAAGGTAAAGGATTCGGTAGAAAACTAAATGATAAAATACTCAGAGTTAGTATGGCCCAAAGGAGTAGATAAGTGTGCCACCGCGTCAAGTTTTTATGGAAGAGGATGATCAGTACCCCGGTGATTGTAAGATAAAAGATGATAATCCAGTCAAAAGGAAGGAGATTAAGGCTTATGGATAAAAGTTGCTCAAGCAATCCATTCATATTTCAGATCTAATCTACCCTGAGGGTATCATCCTTATCAAGATAGGATTAGATAAAGAGGGGGTACAAGAGTATTTAACAAGATTTCCCAAAATGAAGGGAGCTAGAAATTCCACGTACTACCTTGGCTTAACAGGGACCGAATGAAGTGGAAACTTGTTGGTATTGCCGAGGTTCTTTTACAGGTGAAACAGGTTTCTGATGAATGGCGACAAATTCTAGGTCGTCGGGAACGCAGGTTCTCATCGGGGATGTTTGAACCCAACTACCTTCGATCCACGCCTTTGCTTACGGCTGCGGACCATGACAATAAGATTCTAGCCTTTGTGAATATCATTCCCTCTTATCGTAAGGGAGAAGCTACTATTGATCCCATGAGACATAGAATAGAAGTCCTCGATGGAATTATGGATTACCTTTTTGTGAAGCTTTTTCTATACAACCAACAGAAGGGATTTCAACGCTTTAACCTGGGAAAGGCTCCCATGTCCGGTTTTCAAGAAAAAGAGGAAGCTTCACTGGAAGAGAGAGCTGTTCATTATTTATTTCAGCATTTGAATTTCCTTTTCAAAGAAACAACTGGAGGATCTTTCTATCTTCAAGCAAGTCATTCTTGAGAATGTAGCGCTTGGAACTCCGCGGATTTATTGTCCTGGATATTGACGTCAAAATCGGTGGGGATGAATCCCTTTTTGAACTGGAAAAGAAGTTCGGATTGTTGATAAAATAGGAATAGCCCTATATGGGCGTCCACCCGATATAGGGCTATTACCGCATGAAAGTACCGATCCAGAGCCACGCTCTGAGATGGCAAACTGGCTCCCCGGGCCGGACTCGAACCAGCGACCAAGTGGTTAACAGCCACCCGCTCTACCTGCTGAGCTACCGGGGAATGTGGTTTAAAGAGTTGGTTTTGAACATAATTAAGTTAGTATGGGGACTTTCTTTTGTCAATACCCTTCAAGCCAATTTATTGCTCAAATTCGCTTGCCGGTACTATCGAAGAAAAAGACCCGCTCCATTTGGAAGGTCACGTGTACCGCTTCACCTTCGGCAACGGGAGCTTCACCTTGAACGACCGACCGAATCTCCCTACCTTTGGCTTCCAGGAAGATGAGGGTTCGGCTTCCCAGGGGCTCGATGAGGGTCACACGGGCCAGAAACGAATTCTCCAACTTAGGACCTATCGTGACAAACTCGGGACGTATCCCTAAGGTGAGGTTTTGAGAGCCTAAAGAAAGGTTTTTAGCTATGGCTTCGGGAATAGGAAGATAAAAAAGATCGGAGATGGCAATCATTTCGGTTCCCCTGGACTGGATTGAACAGGGAAAGAGGTTGATGGGAGGAGCTCCGATAAAGGTTCCAACAAAGATGTTGGCCGGTTGGTGGTAAATTTGGTAGGGGGTTCCTACCTGTTGAACGACCCCATCCTTCATGACGGCAATGGTATCGCCAAGGGTTAGTGCTTCTTCTTGATCATGGGTGACAAAGATGGTAGAGGTCAATAGCTTTCGTTGAAT
>JAWCKT010000018.1:1646-14566 GCA_038851515.1 Hadarchaeum sp. (SeqCode) | reverse complement strand
AATTCCACTTCAGCCTCAAATTCCGGCAGCCTGAGGATGAGTTTTCTACCCATGGGACTCAAGATTTATTTTAAATGCTTACTTTATCTCCTTTCCCTCTCGGCCTTTCAAAAGGAATAAGAGACGGCGGCGCCTCAAAATATCGGGGGTAAGATGATCGACAGGGACGAGGCCCTCCGTGCCTTGCGCGAGGCCGGATGCTCTAAGAACGTCATTGAACACTGCCTTGCCGTGGAGCACACGGCCCTTTCCATCGCTAAAAAAATTTCATCAAACGGGCACAAAATTGACCTGCAGCTGGTCAGCTTGGGTGGGCTATTACACGACATTGGCAGGGCAAAGACTCATGGCATTGAGCATGGAATTGAGGGAGGAAAAATCCTAAGGAGATTGGGTTTGGGTGATTTAGCTCCTTTCGCCGAACGTCACATAGGCTCGGGCATCCCAGCTGATGAGGCAAAAGAGCTGGGGCTGCCCGCCCGCGACTTCATACCAGAGACACTTGAGGAAAAGGTGGTGACCTATGCGGACAAACTGGTCACTAAAAATAAACGAGGAACTTACAAACAAGCTATCGCGTGGTTTAAGATGAAGCTTGGACCTGAACATCCGTCCATTGACCGTTTCAAAATCATGCATGAGGAAATCCGAAATCTAATGAAAAAGAAAAGGCAATTTCAGACAACTGCCGGTTGATGTTTTAAGTGGGCCCGGAGGGATTCGAACCCTCGATCTCTACCTTGTAAGGGTAGCGTCTTAACCACTGGACTACGGGCCCCAACTAAATTTTGCTTGGCAATAAAAAGAATAGCCTGAGGCGCTCATTTGAAGCCGATGACTATAGCCAAGATCACCTCAATGGCGATGAGGAGAATAATAAGCAGCTCCAGCGTCATGGCCCGGTGAACATCGACCCGCTCCATCGCCATCGCGTAGAGTTCCTGCAGCTGGCCCAGCTTTCTATCCACAAGCGCCAACCAGTCTTGGATGCGAAAACGCTCGCTTGATATCCGGTAGAGTTTTCCCAGATACCAGTCCCCGGTAAATTTAAGGATGTTCCTCATATCCTCCACCAGATCCGTCACCTCGACCCGCCACTCAGCCAGTTCACCTGCAGCGAGAGCGAGTTTACCATACCAGCGCCGCCCCCACAGCATTCCAACTCTGGCCCCGGTGAAGACGGCATACAAAGAATCATAGGCGCGTTCCAGCCGCATGTCGAGAAGCCTGTCGTACGTCTTGAGTTCAAGCAGCTGAATCTTGGCCAGCTCAATCATGTGCTCGAAATCGTCCATGTAGTTAACCGCACCGCTCATCAACGCTGAATACCAGTCGACGATCACGATGTCATCCTCTGAGTAGCTGAGGTAGGTCTTAAGCGCGTCCTCAACCTCCTTGTTGCTGAGCTTTCTCCATTCCTTCTCCCCCCGGAGTATGCCCGCCGTCTGCTTCCTAAATCTCCCCAGAAAATCTTGAGCCTTCAGTTTTGGTGTAGAATTTGTTATCATGATCAGGGTGTAAGACTCGGGTCGTTTGAAGGCCGGATAGGGGGAAACCAAGGCAGGCTTGATTATCTCCATGAGGCCCTCAAAATATTCATGGGTCAGCGACTCGAACTCAATCTCGCTGCCCGAAACCTTCACGGGACGTTCGTCGAGCCTGACCAACTTTATCAGGTCATTCAAATTCGAGTTTTTAAACTCGATGACAATATATATTTCAATTACACCAATGGGAAAAATTCTACCTTGAACTTTTGCTCCGTGACCGTCGATGTGTTTAACCCCGAGATCCACCTCAAGTGGCTGCAGTCCCACCTCCTCATACTTGGGCGCGAGGACTCGCAAACGCTTGGGAGCAACCCGGTGAACTACTTTAATCTTCTCAAGCGGCACCTTTTCCAGCACCACTTCCCCGCCGCAATCATAGAAGTACTGAAAGACGACACGCCCTGACAGTGACTGCTCGTTTTGAAAGGCAGGCATAATTATCAAAATAAAATCTAACGTTGGAGGATAAAAGGACAAATAGGTGTGCAAACCAAATTTTTCCGTACAAAGATTTCTCAACGAAAAACCAGAAAAGCTAAGCCTTGGTGTCAGGAGTTTGCATAAATTTGCTCCTTCAGAAAAATCTACCTGAAAAATAACAAATATCTCTTAAAAATTTTGTTTGAGAATAATAATGAAAATCTGACTAGTCCCTTTTAAGAGCAATCGGGGTGTTTCTTTGGCGAATTGCTGCTGGATCCACCATTGTATTCGATGGCCAACAAAAAGCTCAGGAAGCTAAATTACCTTGATGATGTCGCTGCCTTCGAATGGGATCCCAGCTACCTCCCCAACTACCTTTACCTCATTCACGCCGGCCTCAAGAAGCGCTTGAACAGCTTGCCTACTGAACTTCACCATTAGGTCAGGTATACCGTCTTTATCATGGTCACATATGTCGAACGGCTGGGGCTCGATTGGTACTTCGTTCCCGCCGATGATAAGTTTCACCGTGTCCATGTCGATGTTTTTGACGCTGTAGCTCCCGGGCAACTCGATATAGCAGGTGATCCACTTACCCTTGCTTCTAAGATTGAGGGTGTCGGGATCGATGTCGATAACAGCTGAGAGCGTGACCACAAACGTCTGGATGTCTGATTTTTCGCTCCATTCATTGCCATCGTGGGCAACCGCGTAGAAAGAATAATTCATACCTCTCGTCAATCCTGACCAAGTTACTTCGGCAGTGCTCTGGTTCTTGACCCATACATTATCTATTAAGCTGTCGTCTGCATTGTTGTAGAAGAACACATTAATGTCATCTCCATCGTCATCAGCCACATAGGCTGACAGAGTCGCTTCAGTTTCCGTTATTCGACCACTAGGCTGGAGGTCCGCGGGCTTGTTCGGCGGCGTGTTTATGACGGAGGCGTACAGCTTGTTCCCGTCCATCCAAGTGTTTACATGCAGCGGGTTATCATTAGACACCGACCAGCTTGTATCACTGTTGGGGGCAACCAATGTGGATGTCGCGATGTACTTATTACCTTCATCGGAATTGACAGAGCCGCTACCGGTTTCCGTGGCTGACCAAGGCTGAATTATCTCTTCTGAATAGCTGGTTCTTGCATATACATGGCCGTTGGCAATCCAAGTATCCACATAGGGATTATCGTCGACTATGGTATAGGTGACATCTGTGATAACCTCGCCATGTAAAGGTGAAGGATAAGCATCAAAAGCGCCCATATCCTTGATTCCCTCAAGAGCATTTACAGAGCCGGAACCGGAATCAGTAGCGGTCACGGTTGAAGTTTGCTGTAACCTAATACCATAGATGCGATAGGTAGCATAGTAAAGGCCATTTAGCTTAGACCAGGTGCCAGATCCCCCAGTATAAGCCCTGATAACCAATTTGTGACTGTCCTTTCTGTAATCAATATATGACCCGCCATCACTGCCACCATACAAACTGTAATCGACCGTGTAACTCCAGCTTGTTATTATGGAATAAGGTGGGGCTGTAAAATAGAATTGTCTGTACTCCTTATATCAATAGACGGATATACTCCATTCTCCAAGTAAAACTGTTGTGATTTGTTGCTGATCAATGCCGTAGATTCTGTAGGTAGCTCGGTATGCACCACCATAAGGGGTCGACCCTGAGTAACCACCCCCAGTATAAACCTTGATTACAAGCCGGTTATTTTGCGTATCAAGATACGTCCCATTATCTTTACCACCGTTCTCACTGTAATTGACCGTGTAATCCCAAAGTCTTATGGTAATCCCCGCTGGCGGATAAAGGTAGAAAGTTTTATTCTCCATAACCCCGGAAACGTCTACTTCTTGGTTGTCGAGTAAACCGCATTCCATCATCCATGACTCAGTACCCGTTCCAGTTACCGTCCAGCTAAAGTTCTGATCAGGATAGGTACAGACATTCTCGGTTCCGGTTGCTGTGATGGTATAATTAAACAAATGATCAGTTGGAGACCCTGCCGCAAGTCTTCCGTATGGCGAAATGATCAACGACAACAAAAACACGCATACCAATGCCAATGATATCTTTTTTTTCAAGATTACATCCGATGGCGTTTCTAGTTTTAGATATTTAAATTTTTTTGTGTTGATTTTACCGAAATCGTTTTCGCTTTATGGGTGTTGAAAATGTTTAGTGAAAAAGAAAATGTGTGATATTATTGACTTATACCCATCAATTAACGAAAAATAACATAAAAAGAAAATTCGGCTTTTTCCGAAAACTCATCTAAAATGCTTAGATTACTTTATCACTTTGGCGCGGGGGAGGGGATTTGAACCCCTGAGGCGCGATGCGCCAACAGGTATCTGCAGGTTTAGCAACCTGCCGCCATACCTGGCTTGGCTACCCCCGCACAGACATTACTCTGACCTCAATTTATTAAAAAAGCTGTTTGACCAAGAGGCGACGGGCACGCCCACGGTTGACGCCTTCCCTGCACGCCGATGGCTAGCCCCGAGCTCCATCCCGTTTACCACCAGCACCGCACGTCCTCCCCACCCTTGCTGACTTCCGCCCCTGGGGGATTCAGGAGGCAAGGGCAGTTAATTCAGGCCCTACGGCCTGAACCCTGCCGCCGCCGACCCGATGGGACAGGACTTCGTCACCGGAAGCTAGGTCGACGCGCAGTTCCGAACGCCGTCCGCAGGCTTCGGCCCACCATGAACCCCATTTGTGGTACAGGCAAGGGGTAGCTGCCCGCCTAGCCCGTCGCCAAATTTAACTGTTTTGGTCAGAAATAAGGTTCTTTCGCCTCTTGGCCAAGCCGATGCCCTGGAGCAGCTCGCAGGTTTTACACAACCTCGTGGAAGTTGGCTCGCCGCAGCTTTCACAGCTTTTCATCGCCACCTCAGGGATGGCCTTCTTCAGATGGGGCCTGATCTCCTCAAACATCCGGAGAATCATGAACTTTGAATTGGGGTGGTTGGTCTCAAGGCTGTTTAAGAAATCCCTGATCTCAGTGTGAATCCCGCTCGCGTAGGGACAAACATCAAGATGAACTTTTATACCTCTGAGCAGCGTGTAGAGCGCGACCTCTTTCTCCGGGATTTCCCGCAGCGGCTTGATCCTTGGCACAAAGCCCTCGCGTGGCGTGTAGATGGGACCCAGCCGGTACAACCTAGAAAGATCCGCCCTAACGTAGTTCAACATTATCGCCTGCGTCTCATCGTCCAGATTGTGGCCTGTCGCCAGCTTATCCGCGCTTAACTCTCTTGCCGCTTGGTTCAAGAGGTGGCGGCGCATGACGCCACAGTAGGTGCAGGGATTTAATCCCGTGCCCCTCTTGGCCGCGATTTTAACCATTTCATCCAGCTTAGCACCAAATGCCTCTTTAAAACTTACCACATGATATTCGACCCCAAGCATTTCCGCATTTTCTCTGGCCACGGGCACGCTTTTCTCACGATAGCCCTTGATACCCTCATCCACCGTTATGGCCACCAGCTCACAGCGCCTCCCCCTGCAGTAGTTGTGGAGCAGGTGCAAGCAGGCAACGCTGTCCTTCCCTCCAGAAACCGCCACGGCAACCCGTTCACCCGGCATGACCAGCTTGTTCTCGTTGACCGCCCGGCGGAACCTTCGCTCTACGCTTTTTATCATGCATCGATCGCACAGAAAAACCCCGGCGTAGCGCCTGTGGTAAACGGCTCTCCGACCGCAGAAGCTGCATTTTAGCACTTAACCACCCGTCACTACCGGAAGAATCTCAACGAGGTCTCCTCTTTTCAGGCGCTCCTCTTCGGCAACGATTCTGCCGTTAAGCCTCACCACCACGGTTTCACGATTCTGACCGATCCTTTTCAGCAGCTCGGCGATGGTGGTGCCGGAAGCCACCTTTAATCTGCGCGACGACCTCTGACCGGCAATCTTAACCTTAATCTCAACTGCCATCTTCTCACCAGAGATAAGGCAGGAAGTTGGCCAGGATGATGAACAAGACGACGACCGATAGCGCTCTAGTGATCTGTATGGCCCTCTCCTCCGAAACCACCTTTTCCAAGATTCCCCTCAGGATGTAGCCACCGTCAAGAGGAACCGCGGGCATCAGATTGAAGAGCCCAATACCTATGTTGAGGACAAATACCCACTTCAGGATGTCGATAACGACCCAGGGCACCAGAGCCTCGAAGACAAAGGGGTGAAAGACATTGCCACCCATCAGCTCAGACATGGCCGTCCAGAGAACAAACAGTGGATTGACAAAATTCCAGCGCGAAAATGCCGAGACGAGGGCCACACCCAGATATCCCCTGCCCTCAACGCCCGGATGCTGCGCCAGCGTTACCACCATCTCCCCGGCGCTGGTTACCAGCCTCACATTTTCTCCTGGCTTGGTCAGGCTCATGAACCTCTCAAAATCCTCAGGGGTATTTATCTCAACACCGCCGATGGAATAAATCCTCATCCCGGGAGCTACGCCAGAGTTGTCGGCGGGATAATCTTTGGCAACAGCATAAACGTAAGCGCCCGGTTTGGGGACGATGAGGAGGACGATTATCAGGAGACAGAGAAGTGCAAACAGTACATTTGAAAATGCCCCTGCCGCATACATCCTCAACCGCTTCAAGATCGGGGCTTTGCTAAGCTGTTTCTCGTCAGGCTCAACAAAGGCCCCGGGTATCGCCACGACCAGCATCCCTCCCACTGACTTGATTTTAAGCCCCTGGGAGCTGAGCAAGAAACCGTGGGCAAACTCATGGACGAGAAGAACCGTGGCGATGGCGATTATCCAAGCCACCGGAGTAAGTCCGGGAACCAGACCGGGCAACACCAGCTGAACCCCGGCAACGGCCGCGGTGGGTTGAGTTAACAGGACCATCAGGTTGAGCACGAGGTTGATGAAAACGAAGACCATCAGGCCTATCCCGGCCACCACGGCAAAGTCACCGTAGACGCGCCAAAACCCTTTGGCCCTGCCCACCCGCCTGATGAAATTAAGGCCGCGCTTGGTGCGCCACATCATCACGCCCGGGGAAATGGAAAACCCGTGCTTCTTAAGGTTGAACCATCTGTTTATCAGACCAAGGGCGCACCAGAACAAGATGAACATGGCGACGATGAAAAGAATATCCTCATACACAGGCAGCACCGTAGAAAATACCACCGGTAATCTTTAAACATATGCGTTAAACCTTTTCGCTTGAGGAAGATGTTCTCCATCGTGCTGACGACGGTAAAGGACCGGCGTGAGGCCAACAGGATTTCCCAAGCCCTAATCTCAGAGAAGCTTGCCGCCTGCGTGAGCATTGTCCCCAACGTCGCGTCTGTTTACAGGTGGCAGGGGAAAATCGAAAGATCACGTGAGATAATCTTGGTGATAAAAACATCGACAAAAAAGATTGACCGGCTGATGTCCCGGATCAAGGAGCTGCACAGCTATCAGGTGCCTGAGATCATCTCCCTGAAGATCCAACGGGGGTTGCCGCAATATTTAAAGTGGTTGAAGGAAAGTCTGGACTGATTATATGCAGATAGAACTGAAGGACGCATATCTGCTGATTGCACCCAGGCCGATCGTCCTCATCACCACCGTTGATAAGCTGGGGAGGATAAACGCCGCACCCATGTCCTGGGTGACACCCGTTGAGTCCGACCCACCCATAGTCGCCTTCTCCACCAGCTATGAAAGCGACACCTACCACAACATATATGAGACAGAGGAATTCGTGCTCAACTTAGTTCCAGAAAAAATAAAAAAACAGATGTACCTCTGCAGCAAGAACTTCCCTCGCGGGGTGAATGAGCTGGAAAAAGCCAAGCTATCCTGGGAGCCGTCCCTGAAGGTAAAACCACCGAGGATCGTTGAGTGCCCCGCCAGCCTAGAATGCAAGCTGGACTGGATGCACGAAGGTCCGGAATACGTGGTGGTGGGGGGCAAAGTCGTGGCCGCGCACGTCCAAAAAGACGCCTTTAAAGACGGCAGATTAAACGTGACCTCTGTTAGGCCGCTGCTCCATATTTCCGACAAAAACTTTGTGGTGGCAGAACGCGAGATAGGGCTTTGATGCCATGGTTAGGCCCGCACGTGTAGCCGATATCCGGGAAATTATCTATGACGAGAAACGCTGGAAGATCTTAGACGAAAAGAGGAAAAGGGCCTTGGAATTGATGCTACCGCTGGAGTCTTCAGGATTCAGCCCCATTGTCCATGGAAGCGTCGCTCGGGGCGATGTTGATAAAAATAGCGACATCGACGTGTTCATACCATACGTGGTGCCTTCCTTCAAATTGGAGCTGGCCCTGCTGAAGGCCGGGCTCACCCCGACCAAAAGGGAGATTGTGATGGCCACCCCCTGGCAGCTTCCCAAGGCCCATCTTTATATTGAGGATGATAGGTCGGTTACCTTTCCCCTGGTCAAGCCCCGACAAACCGAGCTGGAGTTCTACTGGTTCGGTGGCGCAGCTGGAGCTGATGAGCTGAGAAAGAAGGTCAGAGTCCTAGGCGTTGATAAAAGGCTCATGCTAATTGAGCCCACTGAGAGGGGACACGTGGAAAGTCAGGTGATAGGAAACGAAAGCACCGTGGCTAAAAAACTCAAGATAGGTCTGGAAATTGTCCGGGAAAGGGTGCAGGTTCTGACGAGGAGAGCCGAGTTGGGACATACGGGCATCTTCATTCGGAGAGAGCTGGCACCAGGGGAAAATTTCGAGGAGGTCTTCAGGGAGCTGACGAGGAAAAACCCGGACATGAGGATCGGTCTTAAAGGGAGGCTTCCCTGAACCTCGAGATTACGAAATCCCTATCCAGCGCAGAGATGAAATTGCCGACGCGGGGCCCTGAATCGCGACCCAGCAGTACCCGGTAGATCGCCTGAAAGAGCTCATTCGGTTTTTGTCCCGTCATCTCAGCCACCGCATAAACGTGATTGTGGAGTTCAACCGGGGTGAACTCTCTTTTGCTCAGGTCCTCAGCCAGCTGCCTCAAAGCCTGCCTCTGCTTCGGAGTTAGACGCTCGACTATTTCAAACGGCACCCGTTCCAAGACCTTGAACCTCAGGTGCTCCGGAGCATATTCCATGACCCAGTTTCTGGCCAGCTCTAGGCGACGCAGGGCCAGCTTTATCTCCAGCTCGCTGGGGTTGACCAACATCCTCCTCGAGGTCAGTACTTCAACGATCTTCTTCTCATCGTTTGTCACTTGGGCCAGCACCGCGGCAAACCGATAGGAGACCCTTCTGATGGGCGTCTCAGAAACACGTTCCACTTGGGAAAGCTCATATATGCGCCTCTGCTGCTCTTCCCTCCTGCCTGACTCCGCTTTTGCCTCATAGTAAGCACTCTCGACCATATCATATTCCTCGATGAGGTCAAGAAGCGGCAGGCCGGGATCAAACTCCTTCGCCTTCATGGGCTTGCTGCGGAAGATAAAATAGCGAAGCACCTCGGGCTCCGCGATCTCCAGCCACTGCTTCAGGGTGAAGACCACGCCCTTGGAGGAGGACAGCTTCTTACCCTTCATGCTCACCCATTCGTACGGTATGGGGTAAGGCGCCTCGTAGTTGAAGACCCTCTCGGCGATGAGCTTGCCGGTGTCATAGCTTCCGCCGCGCACCGCGTGATCCTTGCCGAACGGCTCACAGGTGACGCCGAGAAGTCTCCAGCGGGCGGGCCACTCCACCCGCCAGGTGAGCTTAGCGCCGCCTGAGGTGTAGTCAGCTTCTCCCTCATGTCCACAGCCCGCGACGTAGTCTGTACCCTCACACCTGTAGCGGACATAATCACCATGCCAGGAAATGGCCCTCGTCGTTGAAATCCGGCCGCAGTTCTCGCAGATGGCATCCACAGGCAACCAGCTTTCCGGCAGCGGTTTATCTCGATACTGATTTAAGATGGACCTGATGGTATCAGCTTGATCAAGCGACTTCCGTATCAACTCCGTCATTCTCCCATCCCGGTAGGCAGCGGCGCCGGAGTGGACTCTGACCTTGATTCCGAAGTGCTCCAGGGACTCGATGAACGGTCGGGAAAAGTAATCGACAAAGTCACGATAGTCGGGATCAGGTGAGGGGATGTTGGCGTAGGGCATTCCAAGATACTGCTTGTATTTTTCCGCCAGCTCCCCCTCGGTCAAGGGCCAGGGTATGCGCCGCATCGGGTCGTAATCATCCGCACACCACACACACTCCGCTTCAAGGCCCAGCTCTTCCACCGCCCTGCGCACTGCGTCTGCGATGAAGACGTCATTGGAGTGGCCTATGTGAACATGGCCGGATATTGAGATGCCGCTGGCGATGACCTGCTTCCCGCCTCGCTTCACCAGCTCATTTGCCACGGCGTCTATCCAGTGCATGACAATCGAGTAAAGGATTTTATACGCCAGCCTAAAATGTTAGCGGGAAACCTATGAAAGCCGCTAAGAGGATGAGCTCAATACCACCTTCCAGCACCCTCAAGGTCTTAGCCCTCGCCAAGGAGCTGGAACGCTCCGGAAGGAGAATAATTCACATGGAAGTCGGCGAGCCTGACTTTGACACCCCAGCTCACATCAAGGATGCCGCTAAACAGGCCCTAGACAGAGGCATGACGAAATATACCCCCAGCGCCGGCATACCCGAGCTGAGGGAGGCGATCGCTGAGCACTTCGTCAAGCAGGGAATCAACGTCACCGCGAAGAACGTGATCGTGACGCCGGGCGCCAAACATTCCATTTTCTGCGCCTTGGCGGCGGCGCTAGATCCCGGTGACGAAGTCCTGATCCCGAGCCCTTGCTGGACCTACGAGGCGATGGTAAAAATCGTCGGGGGCAAGCCGGTGTTCATTCAAGGATCGGCGAAAACTGGCTTCAAGCTTGAGGAGGAGAAGCTGAAGAACGCCATCACTCCAAAATCCCGGCTACTTCTGCTCAACTACCCAAACAACCCCACTGGGGCGGTGATGAGCGCTGCCGATCTGAAACCCATCCTTGATATCGCCGTGGACCATGATCTCTGGGTACTCTCCGATGACATCTACAACGTGCTGGTTTACGAGGGCGAACAGGGCAATCCACTGAAATTTCCCGGAATGGCCGAGCGGACGATCAGTATAAACGGTTTCTCCAAAGCCTACGCCATGACCGGCTGGAGGATAGGTTATGCCGTGGCACCAGCCGACTTCATCGTTGAAATGGCCAAAATCCAAGAGGCCTCCACCTCCTGCACTGCCAGCTTCGTACAGATGGCCGCAATTACGGCGCTGAGGGGGCCTCAGGACTTCGTCGCTGAGATGCGAGCTGAGTACCGCAGACGCCGGGATGTACTGGTGGAGGGACTGAACAAGATCGACGGCATCGATTGTCTGAAGCCACAGGGTGCCTTCTACGTTTTTCCTAACATCGAAAAGCTGGGAATGAGTTCCTTCGAGTTCTGTGAGTTGCTGCTCAAAAACAAGGGCGTGGCCGCGGTACCGGGGAGTGGTTTCGGTCCCGGTGGCGAGGGACACGTCAGGTTGAGCTATGCCACCTCGATGGAAAACATCAAGCTGGCGATAGAGCTGATCAAGGAGTTTGTTGAGGAGATTCCGGCGCATAGGTAGCCGTCAGAACCTTTCTTATCTCCTTTGCTTTCTCCTTCCCTATGCCGTCGACCTGCCGGAGTTCCTCCTCGGAGGCGCACATGACTCTCTCCACCGTGCCGAAGTGCTCCAGCAGTCTCTTGGCAAGCACCACTGAAACTCCGGGAAGACCCTCAACAATATAGCGCTGACATTCAGAAAGGCTGAACTTCTTTGGCTGCCCGCGGACGGCCACCTCTCTCTTCTCGGACACCTGCTCCCGCCTAGCTATGGCAAACAAAATTAAGGCGGTTTCTTTTTCATCCACGGTCGGAATAATTGGTATGCCCACGTCCACGGCCAGAGCGGCCAAAGTGCCGCGGATGGCGTTGGGGTGGATCGCCCGCCGATTGTAAAGCCCCTTCCCTTCAATTATCAAAACCGGACGCTCGAAGCACTCGCGCAGCAAATTTGCCTGAGGCATGAGGCGCTTGTCGACTATCGACTGTAGAAAGTCGCTGACCGACTTCCGCTCGACGCCGACGCGGTCACTGAGGATGAAATCCCCCACCTTAAGTTGACATATCTCAAGATCGACTCCAAGCTCCCTAAGTTCATTGATCACACCCGATGCCTCCTCGCGGTGGTCGGCGATGATTTTCAGCTTTTTCTCATCCAAAGCGTCAATTTTACTCTGCACGCCTGCCACCACCCAATAAACTATTTTCCCCTGCGATAAAAACCTCAAGCGCGGAAAAGGTGGAAGATCACCAAAGCAGTATTATTGTATAGACCATGACCCAGAAGATGAACCACATGATGTAG
Organism: Hadarchaeum sp. (SeqCode); assembly: GCA_038851515.1. Lineage (GTDB taxonomy): Archaea > Hadarchaeota > Hadarchaeia > Hadarchaeales > Hadarchaeaceae > Hadarchaeum. Next base: position 2,236 of record JAWCKT010000018.1, on the reverse strand, counting down.
TAGGACCAGAACCAGAATTTTGTTTCGGTCTCCTTGTCCTCCGGGCCGCCTTTAGTGACCAAGGTGGCAAAGAAAAGCCTGAATCCTTTCATGGCGGCCGTTTTCTTTTCCGGCTGGGGCTGCGCCGTGGTCTGAGGTGAAGCCTGCCCAGGTGTCTGGGCCACCGGGGTTGGCGGCGCCGCCGGTTTTTTCAGGAGATGAGTGGTCAACTTATAAGATGCATAGAGAAAAATAAATGCGACGAGCAAGGCCAGCCAAGCGTTGGGCAGGAAGCCGGAGATGATGCCTGCCAGTATCCCTGCTCCCGAAAACGTGAGGGTGAGCTTTGCCGTTATGTCCATATCATGCACCTGGTGATATCGTGAAACTGTCGATGTCGAGCCTTGACATTATGGTCTGCGTTCGCGAGCTTAAAAACGCTATTGGTATCAGGGTTGAAAATGTCTACGAGATTGAAGGTGCGGTTATTCTGCGTCTCCATTCTAAAGAGAGAGGACGCCAAGACCTCGTGATCCAGCCCGGGTGCAGTATACACCTCACGACTCGGGTTTACCAGGCCCCGAAGCAACCGACCTCATTTGCCATGTTGT
>JAWCKT010000018.1:0-1636 GCA_038851515.1 Hadarchaeum sp. (SeqCode) | reverse complement strand
GTTGAGAAAACACCTCGAAAACGCGGAGATTTTGGACATAGTTCAGCCCGATTTCGAACGCATCGTTGAAATCCGCTTCGGTGGGGAGGGAAAAATATTAATTGCCGAGCTCTTTGGTGAGGGAAACATCATCCTCTGCGACTCACAAATGACCATCATCCAGCCCTACCGGACTGCTGCATGGAGGCACCGCTCCCTCAAGGCCGGAGTTCCCTATCTCTATCCCCCAGGAACCGATGTCGACTTATCGGGGCTCGATGTCGCTGGATTGAAGGGAAAATTAGAAGGCGCTCAGGATATCGTCCGAGGACTGGCTGTAAATCTGGGGCTGGGTGGGCCACTGGCGGAGGAGGTCTGCGCACGGGCCGCGGTGGGTAAGGGGCTGAAGATCGACGAACTCTCTGAAAAGGAGCTGAAGGACATCTTAAACGCCTTGAAGGAGGTTCTCTCCTCAGATCCGGCGCCGTGCATAGTTTACGAGGGAGACCAACCGGTGGATTTCACACCCTTTGAGTTCAAAATACATCTTGGTCGGAAGGTCAAGAGATTCAGCTCTTTTAACGAGGCCCTTGACGAATACTTCAGCACCGTGGCGGTGATGGCCGCAAGTGAAAGGAGGAAAAAGGACTATGAGAGAAGGGTGGAGAGGCTGCTCAAACGGCAGCTGGAACAGCAGCAGCAGTTCGGGGACCTCTACAAGCGATCATCAGAGTCAAAGAGAAAGGCTGACCTGATAGCCATCCATCATTTCCAGATTGATGAGGCCCGTAAAATGCTTGATCAGCTCAGGAGGGCCAAAGGGTGGCAGGGCGCCCTCGAGGCTTTTCAGAAGGCTAAGGAGGCGGGGGAAAGCTGGACGCTGCCGATAAAAAGCGTGGATTTCAAGGAGGGGAAGATGGAGGTCGAGCTGGCGGGGGAGACCATAGAGCTTGACCTGAGGGCCCCGGCCTTTGAGAACTCGACCCGTTATTACAAGGAATATCGAACGCTCGCCGAAAAAGCTGTGGGCACAAGAAAGGCCTTAGAGGAGACGGAAAAGGAGCTTGAGGCCTTAAGGGCCGGGATTCGCGAGATCGAGGTTCCTCCTCCACCGAAGCGAAGAAAACCCAAGTGGTTCGAGCGGCACAGGTGGTTCATCTCATCGGACGGGCATCTGGTTATAGGAGGGAGGGACGCCCAAGGCAATGCTGAAATCGTCGAAAAACACATGGAGCCGAACGATCTTTACCTGCACGCGGAGATCATCGGTGCCCCTCATGTCGTCGTGAAATCAGCGGGCAAGGAAATACCGGAAACTACCATCGTCGAGGCCGCCGAGTTCGCCGCCATGCATTCGCGTGCCTGGAGGGAGGGTCTGGGCACCCTCGATGTCTACTGGGCCAAGCCGGATCAGGTCTCGAAGAAAGCACCATCCGGCACCTACCTTCCCAAGGGCAGCTACATCATCCAGGGTAAGAAGAACCTGCTTAAGGTCCCAGTTAGGGCGGCCGTGGGCGTCATGATGCTGGATGGCGAAAATGTGGTCGTCTGCGGGCCGAAGAGCGCTGTCCAGAAGCACTCGAAGGTGTTTGTTGAGGTCTACCCGGGGTCTACAAAGAAATCTGAACTTGCCCGTCAAATTCAGGTCAAATTTAGG
>JAWCKT010000017.1:0-14599 GCA_038851515.1 Hadarchaeum sp. (SeqCode) | reverse complement strand
GCCTGTTGGCGAGGAATTTGAGGAAAGGGTGGAGGAGACATTTACCGGCGCTTATGTGATGGAGCCGGTTAAGGGACTCCACGAGGATTTGGTGGTTTTCGATTTCAGATCCTTGTATCCCTCGATAATTGTCTCCCATAACATCGACCCATCCACGCTGAACTGTCAGGATTGCAAGCCGGGCGAAAGGGAGCAGGTGCCGGGATTGAGTTATTACTTCTGCAAGCGGAGAAGGGGCTTTATCCCGACAATCCTTCAACGCATTATTGAAGAGAGAACCAAGCTGAAAGCCGAACTCAAAAAAATCGGCCGCGAAACTAAGGAGTATCGGGCCCTTGATGCGCGGCAGTGGGCGATGAAGATAGTCGCGAACTCATTCTACGGCATGCTGGGATATCCTCGGGCCAGGTGGTATTCCAAGCAGTGTGCGGAGAGCGTGACCAGCTTCGGCAGACATTATATTCACCGGACAATTGAAATGGCAAGAGAGTTTGGCCTTGAGGTGATTTACGGGGACACCGACAGTCTGCACTGTAAGCTAAACGGCAAGAGGCGGGAGGAGGCGATGCTTTTCCTCAAGAAGGTCAACGAGAGCCTTCCCGGGATTATGGAACTGGAGCTGGAGGGATTTTATCCGCGCGGCATTTTCATCACCAAGAAGCGATATGCCATGATCGATGATGAGGGCCGCATGGTCGTCAAGGGCCTAGAGTTCGTTCGCAGGGACTGGGCGGCGATAGCCAAGAAAACGCAGGAGGAGGTGCTGAGGGCAATCCTGCGCGACGGGTCACCCAAGAAGGCCGCGGAGATCATCAGAAAGACCACCCGAGATGTCTACGAAGGTCGGGTTGACCTCGAAGATTTGATTATCTACACCCAGTTGAAGATGCCCATCGAGAGCTACAAGGCGATAGGGCCGCATGTGGTGGCGGCAAAGCGGCTCAGACAGCTGGGTCATGAGATTGAGCCGGGCATGATGATAGCCTATATTGAGGTTAAGGGTCCGGGAAGCATAAGCGACCGTGCGGTTCCGGTGGAGGATTTTGAGGGCAAGGAGTACGATCCGGATTATTACGTCGGACATCAGATACTCCCGGCCGTGATGAGGATTATGGAGGTTCTCGGTTACAGCGAGGAGGATTTGAAGTTTGAGAAGGAGAAGCAGGTTGGTCTCGACAGGTTCATGAGATGAGGATTTCACCGTTTGAGGTTAGGGCAATCTCAAAATTTTTAGTTACGGAGCGGCCGTGAATTCTATCCCCGGCCTCTTCCTTTATTTTGGCAATGATCTCGGCGGTCCCCTGCTTCACCCGGATCTTGGAGGCGTCGGCGGCGTCAAAAATTTTTTTCGGCACTTGAAGGATGTCATCCCCCGGTTTCACAGTGATGGTTACCGGGGCCTTTAGCCTCTCAAATAGTTTCAAGGTTCTTTCTGCGCGGGCAATGTTCTCCCTAGCCCTGCGTTCGAGGATACTGACGTTGGCTCGGGAAGTGTTGAGCCGGCGAGCTATTTCGGCTTGGGTAAGTCCCCTCATTCTGAGCTCGAGAACTCTTAGCTGGGACTCGGTCAGAAAGGTATCCTCCATGTACCCCAAGTTTTAATTGCTCCCGTGCATTAAACAACTTTCGTCTGGTGATGTTGTGTTGGATCAAGAGGAGTTGGAAAAATACCGAAAAGCAGGAAAGTTGCTGGCCGAGGTTCGCGAGCAGCTGCGGCCGATGGTGAAACCTGGGGTCAGCCTGCTTGAGATAGCTGAAACGGCCGAGAGGCTCATCGTTGAAAAAGGGGCCAAGCCAGCTTTCCCCTGCAATGTTTCGGTCAATGAGGTGGCGGCCCACTACAGTCCACCTGCCGATGATGAAACCGTGATCAAGCCGGGAGATATGGTCAAAGTTGATATCGGAGCCCATGTGGACGGTTATATAGCGGACACGGCTTTCACCGTGGCCACGGGAGAGAAGGCTGAGATGGTTCAGGTAGTCGAAAAGGCACTCGAAGCCGCGATTGCAGCGGTGAAGCCCGGAATTGATGTCGGGGAGATTGGTAAGGTGGTTGAGGAAACGGCGACGGCGGCAGGTTTCAAGCCCATTCGTAACCTGACCGGACACAGCTTGGCTAGGTGGGACCTTCACTCGGGGCTCACGATACCCAACATCAGAGAAACCACCGGAATGATTTTGAAGGCGGGCGATGTTTTGGCCATCGAGCCGTTCATCACCGACGGGGCCGGGTTTGTCGAGGATAAAAAGAGCCTCTATATCTTCAGATATTTGCGTGACGTTCCGACCCGGTTGAGAATGTCGCGGGAACTTCTGCGCGATGTGAAGCGTGACTATAACGGCTTGCCCTTCGCCGAGAGGTGGCTGGCCAAACGCATGTCGAAACTTCGTCTTGAGCTAACTCTTAGGGAGCTGGTTGGGATCGGCGCCTTCTGGCCCTACTATGTTTTGGCGGAACGGGCCAATGGTAAGGTAGCACAGGCGGAACACACGGTGATAGTTACCGAGTCAGGCTGTGAAGTCACGACGCGTTGAGTTTTAATATTTCCTCTAAAACTCTGAGGTTGAACTTGGTGTTGGCACAGCCATTCTTGATCAGATACACCGCTTGGGCCGCCATCCTTCTGCTTTTCAGATATGCTTCCACTTGTTTGAGCTCTTGGCTGCAGGCGACACCTACCACGCCATCGTAGGAGTTTCTCTCCAGTATCATGGGCAGACAGGTCCCTCCCGGTAAGATGTATATATCGTAACCCCTGTCTCGACCAAGCGCTACTGCTTTGTTTATCAAACAGTCTGGGGAACAGCGGTGGCAGTAGTAGGAGGGCACGTCCGGATCGAAGCTTGCTTGGCACCTACCGTCCATATATTTTCTAGCACAGTGGGGCAAGAAGAGTGCCCTTCGTTTGCTTTTTTGAAATCTTTCCTTTTCCGTGATGTTATTTAAATGAATATCAACGAGGTCTTCTATCAAGGTTGAAACATCCGCTATGTTCAGACCGCCGATTTCTTGAATATTTAGCTTTTCGGTCAGGCGTCTGACAGCCCACGCAATTTTTTTGTGCATATTCTTTTGGTAAGCCATCTCGGCTAGAGCATTGAAAAAAGCATGCGGCATCCGCGATAGGTCGAAGCTAAATTTATAGGGCATAGTTTTATCTCATCTCCTCAGGATGAACATTGCATGGTCCTTCTCGTAGGGATCGAGAACCTTAACATCGATGATTTCCATTTCCTTCTCCAGCTTTTCCATTTCATTCCTGAATATCTCGCGTGGCTCTTTGGTCACGTCGATACTTCTGGCCTTTAATGATAGCATCGCATAGCCGCCTTTAGGCAGGAAAATTTTCGCGTTGTCCAGCAGAATTTCAGTCTGGTCCGGTTGGGCTATGTCCTGATAGATGACGTCTACCTTCTCAACCAATGAGCAGTAACAATGGGGCAAACGGGCATCAGCCAGTATGGGCACCATGTTTTTCCTTTTAGCGCAGACGCGAAGCAAATCCCTTATCGGGCGGGAGGAAACCTCCACGCAGTAAACGCGTCCTTCTTCCCCCACGATGTCCGAAACATGTGAAGAGGTAGTTCCGCTCGCCGCCCCGAGATAGAGGACATTTTTTCCATTGGTTATCGGATTGACCTTTATATTCCTGATGATAGCAGCAGCGAGCTTGCTCCGGTAGGGGTCCCAGAGCCGGTATTCGACCCCATCCAGTTCGATTAACTTTTCGCCGTAGACCTGAGCCCCGCGATCGAGATTTATCGTGGCCAGCTTGCGGGTGCCGTCATCAAGTTCAATCCAGTAAACTGATTTGAAGCGTTCGTGTTCGACAGCTTTCATGGCTCTTTCCTTACCTTCCTTTTGATTTCGGAGATTCTCACTTTAAGTTCAGCTTCCAGTCTATCGCCGACGAACTCACCAGACATTGCATCAACTCTCGCGGCGATGGCCACCTTTCCAGCTAGAGCGCGAGCAATCTTACCCCTTAGCTTCTTTGGCGCTCCGCGGATCTCAGGATATTGGAAGATCGCGCCGTGCTTCGGAGGGCTACCCTTCCTTTTCAGGGCCCGGAAAAGCGCTTTTTCGGCGCCTAAAACTTGGATGGTGCTTGCTGGCATGCGGGAAAGCTCCTGAAGTCCTCCCGCGATGGCTATCAAGCGGGCCCCAATGGCGCTGCCGACTACCGCGCGCAAGTTGGGAGCAATCTGCGCCATCAAGCCGTCAATGTACTCGGATATCTCTTTCCTCAACTCATAGAGTTCGAATATCTCCTTGCAGGTATTCTTCAGCGATTTTAGGTCTATTTCGTCAAAACGTGCGCCTAGAGATTCTGCAGCGGCTTGAGCTATTTTTTCAGATTCCTCCTCCGACAGCCCAGCCGCGTTAGTGACAGCTTCCTTGGTAAAATCGTCCCGCAAGCCGATTTTGGTAATCAGCTGGAGGAAGACCTCGTGGTCCGGGACTAGGCGATCGAGCTCGGGGAAATGGATGGAGTACCACTCTCTGACCCTGACGATAAGTATGTTGGCGAACTTGTCGATGTCGTCAAGAAGCCCGATTGACTGGATGATTAGACTATCTCTCTGGGCGGCTTCAGTTCGGAGCTTGTGGCGCGTGAGGATGAAGTTCACCTCGCGGGCAAAATCATCGACTTTTTCAAAGCCCAGATCCTCCGCGATGTCCTGAAGCCTGTCCCGCAGGATTGAGCCGGCCACGTTTGGTATCAACACCTCAAACTTGGCTCTCTTGAATTCTTCCTTAAACCTATTGACGAGCGACTTGGACTCGAGGGTGAACTCGCGATGGCCTTTTCCCAACAGATCGGCAATGAGTTCGCGATGTTCATCGGTGGGCGTACCCATCTGAACGCTGGCAATTTTTCCAGCAACCACCGCCGGGTTGCGAGGAAATTTTCTGAAGGAGATCATCTTCCCCTCATCGTCAAAGGCAATAACGCCCAGCACGCTTTCGGCAATGTGTATGGGCATGTTCCTCGCTTAAAATTTCTCGAGCTTCTATAATAACTTACTTAATCTAAGCGAATCCTGACCAAGCTCTTTAACTGCAGCATGCGATATCTCAGCTAAGTTTTTCAAGCCGTTTATTTAAGGAACTCTTGGGTCTATTAATCAACTTAATGGGCGTGTTTTAGGTTTCAATTATAGCCGTAGACCAAGTAGTGGGCATTTTGGCGTCCAAGCTATTGTTGACCAATAACCCCCAATTTTTCAAAATAACGCTAGGATCAAATGCGAGTCTGAACAAATGCGATCGCGCAGATTAACGTGGAAAATTTCAAATTTTTCCAGCAACTTATTTAATTATGGTGGGGGAATTTCAATGCTGGAGGAAAAAATGAAAAAAGTTGGTATTAATGGTTTTGGGAGAATTGGCCGCGTCTTTCTGAGAGCAGCCTTGGCTGATGAGGAGTTTATGAAGAGGTTTGATGTGGCGGTGATAAACAGCCCCTCTCCAGCAAAGACCTATGCTCACCTGTTGAAGTACGATTCAGTTTTTGGTGTGTTAAAGAGGAAAGTTGAGGGAACGGAGAACTCGATTATCATTGATGGAAAGGAGATAAAGGTGCTCAACCACAAGGACCCTGCTGAGATTAACTGGGGTGATCTTGGAGTTGATTACGTGCTTGAATCTAGCGGTAAGTTCAAAGACCGAGAGGAAATTGCCGAACACCTGAACTCCGGCGCCCGTAAGGTGATAATCTCTGCCGCGATAAAAAAACCAGATATCATGATAGTTCTTGGTGTTAATCATGAGAGCTATGATCATGAAAAGCATAACCTGATTTCAATGGCCTCCTGCACCACGAACTGCCTAGCGCCAATGGTAAAGGTCTTGGACGATAAATTTGGTCTGGAAAGAGGGTTCATGACGACTTGCCACGCGGTGACCAACGACCAGAGAATTCTGGACCTCTCCCACAAGGATCTCCGGCGGGCCAGGTCAGCGATGACTTCAATAATACCCACCACTACAGGCGCTGCCACGGCAATAGGAAAGGTTATTCCCAAGTTGGCCGGAAAACTGGATGGAATCGCACTTAGGGTACCAGTCGCCGATGGCTCCATAACGGATCTGACCGCTGAACTGAAAACGGAAGTTACTGTGGAGGAGATAAATCAGGCGTTTAAGGAGGCCGCGGCCGGGGAGCTGAAGGGCATCTTGGAGTACACCGATGATCCGATAGTCTCAGCCGATATCGTTGGCAACCCCCACTCATGTATCATCGATGGCGAAAGCACTATGGTCATGGGTGAACGGAGTAATTTTGCCAAGGTCTTCGGTTGGTACGACAACGAGTGGGGTTACTCCTGCAGGCTGGTGGACCTGTTTAAATTTGTGGATTCAAAGGAGCGCTGACGAAACCTTTATATTTTTACCTTTAGGCGATAATTGACTATTGGTGATTCAGTGGAGATAGTATTCGGTTCTGAGCGGCTCAAGCGTGGGTTCGCCAAGATGCAGAAGGGCGGGGTCATCATGGATGTCACGACCCCGGAGCAGGCCATCATAGCCGAGGAAGCCGGGGCGGTGGCTGTCATGGCGCTTCAGGCGGTTCCGGCGGATATCCGGGCTTCGGGTGGGGTCGCGCGCATGGCCGACCCTGCCATAATCGAGGCCATAATGAATGCGGTGACGATTCCTGTCATGGCCAAGTGCCGCATCGGTCACTTTGCTGAAGCTCAAGTTCTTGAGGCCTTGGGTGTGGATATGATAGATGAGAGTGAAGTCCTCACAGTGGCGGACGAGGAGGCCCATGTTGACAAGCGCAAGTTCAAGGTACCGTTTGTCTGCGGTTCCCGCGATCTGGGGGAGGCGCTGCGAAGGATCAACGAGGGAGCGGCTATGATCAGGACCAAGGGCGAGGCTGGCACAGGGAATATAGTCGAGGCCGTGAGGCACATCAAGGTCACCAAGCGCCAGATAGCGGAGCTGGCCGGGTTAAGCCGTGACGAGCTGGAGGAAAAGGCCCGTGAATATCGGGTGCCGGTGGAACTGGTTGAAGAAACCGCGAAACTTCAGAGACTTCCTGTGGTTTGGTTCTGCGCCGGAGGAATAGCCACCCCAGCCGATGCTTCTTTGGTCATGCAGATGGGTGTGGATGGAATTTTCGTTGGCTCTGGCATTTTCAAGTCAAGCGATCCGCCGAGGATGGCCAAGGCGATAGTAGAGGCTACGAGATACTATGACGATCCTGAGGTTGTCTTGGAGGCCTGCAAGAACTTACCACTACCAATGAAAGGAATTGATGTCAAGATGCTGAGACCAGAGGAGCGGCTACAGGTTAGAGGCATCTGAATTTTTGTGGTATTACATCCAGAGCAACTGGAGCAGCAGATGGGCCACCAAGACTGCCGCTATTGTTGGAGCCAGGCTGATTTTTATATAGTTCTTTAATTTTACCCTATGTCCTTGTTTTTCGAGCAAACCGGTGGCGAAGACGTTGGCCGTGGCGCCAACTGGAGTGACGTTTCCGCCGATTCCAGTGCCAATCAGTGTTCCGTACATCAGAGGGTAGGCGAGTCCAGCCGCCCCCATTGCTAATGCCGCGTTCTTGGCTACCGGGAGCATGAGCACGGAGTAGGGGACGTTGTCGATAAATGAGGAAAGGGCAACCGAGATCCAGACCAAGATCATCAGCGTCAGGCCGGGGTTGTTGAAGCTGAGACCACCTATTCCTCTGGCGAAGTCTCCGAGAATCCCAACTTCTTCGACAGCGCCGATCACAATGAAAATCCCAACGATGAAGAAGAACGAGTTCCAGTCGAATTCCTTTATCATTTTGGATATATTTTTGAAACCGAGCACGACAGAAATCACTCCGACGATCAGGCCGATGACACCGGGACCAACTCCTAAATATGAGTTCAGGGCGAGGGCAACTATTCCGAAGACAAAGACCATCGTCGGCAGATAGTTCGTCTCGATTTTCTCCTCTTCAATGTTTACCTTTGTCTTCATTTTTCTGAAATGGCAGAGGTAAAGTGTGGCTAGCCCGATTACGGCAGCGATGGCGGATATTATCCCCAATCCCAATTTTCCTTGAAACCAGTAGAAATCCAAAAAAGACATCCCGGCCTCGGAGGCCAGAATTATCGCTGGAGGGTCGGCTATCATCGAAACTGTCGTCACCATGTTGGAACAAATGGCGATGGAAATTATGTATAAAAAAAGAGAGGATTTAGTTATTCTAGCAATTTCCATTGCAATGGGAGCCATTATCAGCACCACACCCACGTTTTCCAGAAAGCTTGAGAGAAAAGCAGTTATGGCGCAGAGGGCGAGCAGGGCCATCCCTTCATTTTTAGTGTGGGCAAGCACATGTCGAGCCAGATGGCTTGGAACCCCGCTTTCTGAGAAAAGGATGGAGACCATCATGAAGCCCCAGTAAATGCCAAGCACGTCCCATCTGATTGATTTTAGAACCAGCTCAGGGGTTATCACGTTGGCGGGTAAGAGAATGAGGATAAGAATAGCGGCGGAGGCGAGGCCGACGTAGGCGATTTTAACCCTTCTTGATATCGCCAGCCCATAGCATGCCACGAAGACCAGCAGTACGATTATTTTCAGCATGGCGTCGATCAGTTGTACACCCTTTTAAAATACCCCAACCTTGTTTTTAAACAAACTTCTCAGTCAAAACTTTTTAGTCGAATGAGCCTTATCCTTCTGGAGTATCAATTTTTATCAATGAAAATACCTCGTAGTTGTTTCCGATGGTCTCCCTTCCCCCAAGGTAGCCGAGCTCTATTAGAAAGCCGATGCCAACGACCCTGCCGCCGAGCCTTTCAACGAGTTCAATGTTGGCCTTCATCGTGCCGCCGGTCGCCAAGAGATCATCGATGAGCAGGACGTTCTGTCCGGGTTCTATGGCATCCTCGTGAATTTCAATGGTGTCGGCCTCGTATTCCTTTTGATAGGTATAGCACACACAGCTGGCGGGTAGCTTTCCCTTCTTCCTGATGGGGACAAAGCCGGCGCCCAGCTCGTAGGCCAGCGGAGCAGCGATTATAAATCCCCTGGCCTCGTTGGAAACCACCACATCTATTTTTCTATCCTTGAAGTGCTCGGCCAAAAGCCGAATAGCTTCACGGAAAGCCGCACGGTCCTTCAGTAACGGGGTGATGTCCCAGAAGACCACGCCCTTGAACTCCGGGATTCTTCTGATTTTTGATTTTAGATCTAGCAAAAAGGCACCTCCATTTAAACGAAAGCATTCTTCAGCGCATTTTTACATTCACAGCCCCTTTCTGGCGGTACAAGGGCCACGGTTTCAGCGATTAGGCGCTTGACTTTCTCTAGGTTATTCTTCATCGTTTTTAGCACTTCCTCGGTGCTCACCGGATGTTCCTTCCACACGTCGTAGTCAGTGACGGTGGCTATTGAGGCGTAGCATATCTCGGCTTCGCGGGCCAGAACGCATTCTGGGACCAAGGTCATGCCGATTACGTCAGCGCCCCAGTTCTGAAACATTCGGGATTCAGCCTTGGTTGAGAATCTGGGCCCCTCGATGCACACGTATGTCCCCGCGGGATGGGCCTCGATGCCCGTTCTTTTTGCTGCTTTCACTAGGGTTTTTCTGAGCTCGGGGCACATCGGTTCGGCCACGGAAATGTGGCAAACCTTATTTCCCGTATAGAATGATTCCTCTCGCCGGGTAGTTCTGTCAATGAACTGGTCAACGAAGACGATATCTCCGGGCCGGTATTCTTCCTTCAGGGAGCCCACCGCCGATGGTGCAAGGATCCTAGTCACGCCGAGCTGCTTCATCGCGAAAATGTTGGCGCGGTAATTTATGTCGGTCGGCCTGATGGTATGTTTTTTGCCATGTCGGGGGAGAAAAGCCAACTTTCTTCCGTTTAGCTCACCCAGAGTTATGGAATCGGACGGGGAGCCGTAGGGGGTGTCCACCTCGATTTCCTCGATATTTTTAAGAAGTTTCGAGTCGTAGAGACCGGTGCCGCCGATAATTCCAATTTCAGCCCTCATACTTACTAGTTTCTCGATCGCGACCTATAAAAATAACTAGGCACCCATCTTTGCAGAGTGATCAAAGATTAGTTTTGATATCAGTTTTTGGCACGTTTTTCAATGGCGATCCCGTAGGTATTCACACCGAATTAGGTGCAAGTCATGATTGAAAACCGGTCGAATTGTCAAAAATTCAGCCGGAAAACGGATCTCCAGATTTACACGCACAGCCTGTTCATAAAGGGCATGGGTTAACGTATTTTAAGCCGCCCGTCCTGAGGCTGGTCTGGAAAGATTGAGGCAGCTGTTTTACAAGGGATTCCTGAAGCCGGGACAGTTATTGTCGATCACAGCGTTGTATTAAAATCCCCAAAGAGGACGATTTGGCTCATTATTGGTGCAGATTACCATGCTTCTTCAATTATAAGGCACGGGTCATCGGTCAGGCGAAAGTCAATTACAGCATGGCCATCTTGGGCTTGGACCGTCCAACTTTTGTGCTCAAGTTTCGTCGCCTCAGTAACAATCACTGTTGCGGCCTCTGTCGGCATCGATATCTCGCACCTCGGCATGCCACTCGGGCCACCAGGCCATTCCGCGGTGACGACGCAGCTGCGTTCCCCGACCACGAACCTGAAAAAGGTGACTCCGTTGACGGCAAACGTTTCAGTTCTGTCAAAGAAATCAATTCTTTCTTGGAGAAAATGGTAGGTCGACGACAAAATACCCTCGCCGTAAATACCGAAAGCCAGCCTGGGTTGGGCAAGGAAGACCTTTTCCACTCCTAGGCTTAACACCCTGGGGTAAACCTCAACTACTCTTCTCGCCACTTCGTATTCCCTCTCTCTGCCCATCTCCTCATTTGGATCTCCGGGCAAAATTTCCGAGAACCAGACGGGCTTGCCCACCTTAGCTTCCAGCGAGGGTATTTCTTCATCACTTACATTGTGCGTGTTGAAAACATCTATGTAGTTTCCCAATCCCGCGCTGAGAAAAGCGTCGACTTCCTCATATCTGATGGCGCCGTTCATCACCACTGCGTCGGGATTGGCCTGTTTGACGGCATCGTAGCTGCGCTTTAAGAGGCGGATAAAAACTTCGTTGCCCTGACCAAAGGGGATCTCGTTGCCGATCTCAAAATAGCGGAGGGGGTAGCGCAGGCCCGGCATATCATTCAAACCATCGCCATCGTAACGCTCGACCAGCGCAGAGAGCCACCTCACGTATCCGTCCCAGTCGCTCGGCTCCCTGAGGTACCATCCGTCAAAAGTCGCCCCACTTTGATCCCAGGGGTTCCACGTGAAGATGGTGACTAAGAGGTGGACGTTGTACCTTTGAACGGTGCCGACGACCCAGTCCGTGATCGTCCAGTCGTATCTGCCCTTTTCCTTCTCAATGAAGCCCCAGGTGAAAATTTTTGATGGATGAGGACGAATGAAGAAGGCTCCCGCTTGGACCGCCCCCTGAAGTTCCTTGACGAACCGCAACTTTCCCGCCTGAGTTTCAAGTTCGTCGTCAAGCGCTGCAAATGCCAGGGTGCCAAAATGGGACTTTTCCGTCTGCTCCCAGCTGGGAAGAGAGGATTGTATCATTTGTTCTTGGAACTTGAGTACGATGGAAGGTAGTAATAATGCCAAAACCGCAACAATAACAGCAGCTATTAAGTATTTCTTCGGCACTTTTTTAATGTCGAACGTATTTCCACCCCCCTCAACACCAATGAATTTCTCGTGCTTCTTAAATCATCTTCTTCTTTCCCCTCTGTGTCGCATCGCCATTGTCGTAAAAGATCTGATTGAAACTTAATGACAAAACAACACACGAAGCCGCAGCGGCAGCCTTTCCATTTAAGGATTTGCACCTAAAAATTGGCGGGCCCGTCGGGATTTGAACCCGAGTCCTAAGCTCCGCAGGCTCATGTCCTATCCAGGCTAGACTACGGGCCCGTTATCAAATTGTCGCCCGATGTTTTAATTTGATAAGGTGCTTTGCTAAACTAACTTAGTTAAATAGGTGGGACATCCCAACCTAGCTGATGGTGGGGATTAAGATTAATCCATTTTATTTATTGGCAAAGGTTCGAGTTAGCCCGCTTAATCACTTTTAGGCCCGGACGTTAATTTTTATAGGTGTTGATACCAACGGATATGGCGATATCATGGCGAACGTTTGCACCTCTTGTAACCGGGATATCGCGCAGGGGGAAATCGTCGTAAGGTTCCCCTGCCCCAGCTGCGGTGAGGTCGAGATACTGCGCTGCGCTAAATGCAGACGCCTGAGCAATTCCTATCGCTGCTCCAAATGTGGGTTCACCGGGCCGTGAGGTGTCAAGATGGCTGAGGTCGCTGTCACCATGCGCGTCATGCCTGAGAGCGCCGAGGTGGATCTGAATCAACTCGAGGCCCGGGTCAGGGAGCGCGTTAAGGTTTACTCGGTTTCAAAGGAGCCGATAGCCTTTGGTCTGTCGGCGTTGAAGATCGTTGCTGTCATTGAGGACGCGGCGGGCGGAACGGAGCCGCTGGAGAACGAGATTTTGGGCATTCCCGGTGTGGGCAACGTTCAGGTCACCGGCATCACTAGGCTTCTGTGAACTTTTCGATCGGTAGCTGCCTAAAGGAAAGTTAGATTAAGACAGGCGAGACAGTTTAGACCAGAATGTAATTGGGAGGAGTTGAGATCTTGACTAAAAGTGTTGATGAGGTCAGGGCAGAGATACCGTTTTTGCGCACGGGCATCATCTACTTGGACAACGCAGCTACCACACCAACACCTGAGCCAGTGATTGAGGCGATGTTGAGCTACTATCACGAGTTTAGCGCCAACGTGGGTAGAGGATTGCATCGAGCCACCAGACGGGCCACCGAGGAATTCGAGGCGGCACGGGAAAAGATTGCCCGGGTCATAGGCGCCAAGCCTGAGGAAATAATCTTCACCAGAAACACGACTGAGGCCATAAATATAGTGGCCCGCGGGCTGAACTGGAAAAGTGGCGACAAGGTGATAACTTCGCTGTTTGAACACCACAGCAATCTTTTGCCGTGGCAGCGATTGGAGAAGGAGCACGGCGTGAAGCTGGAGGTGGTCGGAAGCTCCAAGGAATGCCTGCTTGAATCTGCCGAGTTTGAGTCAGCAATCGATAAGAAGACTCGCCTCATAACCACACACCATGTTTCCAATGCGATTGGCAGCGTTCAACCTGTTGAGGAGATCGGTAAGCTGGCCCGAGATCACGGGGTTCTCTACTTGGTCGATGCCGCTCAATCAGTGGGCCATATGCCAGTTGACGTTCGCAGGATTGGCTGCGATTTTTTGGCGGCACCCGGCCACAAGGGACTTCTCGGGCCGCAGGGTACCGGTTTTCTTTACGTTCGCGAGGATATAGTTTCCGAGCTCGAGCCCCTGTTAACGGGAGGAGGGATTGTGGAGGACGTTGAGTTGCACAGCGCAAAGTTGGTCGATCCACCTCAGCTCTTCGATGCCGGGACTCCGAACATCCCGGGCATCATCGGTCTGGGGAAGGCCTGCGAGTACGTGATGGATATAGGCATCGATAAAATTGCGGAAAGGGAGAGGAAGCTCACCGAACGTATGTTGGAGATCGGGAAAAACAGCCAGGTTGAGGTCTATGGCCCAAGGGGTTTGGAGCGACGCGGCGGCGTGGTCAGCTTCAACATCAGCGGACTCAGTCCTCATGAGGTGGCTTCCATGCTGGATGAGCTGGCCAAGATCGCCGTTCGTTCGGGGCATCACTGTGCTCAGCCAGCAATGAGACATCTAAGAGTTAATGGTACCGCCCGGGCCTCGGTGCACTATTTCAATCTGGAGAGCGAAATAGAAAAATTTGTTGAAGTGGTGGGACAGATAGCTAGGGAATTAGCTTCATAGAGACCATTTTTCAGCGAGGGCTTTCTTTACCTCTTCGATTACCTTTAAGCGTGTTTTTTCTTCCGGCGGTGTGAACTTTTCACCCTGCATTGCCCGGACCACATAAACAGCGCCGCTGGCAAGGGCTTCCAGGTCATATCCTCCCTCGAGCAGAAAAACCGCCTTGCCGCCGCACCATTTTTCCGCCTGCTCAATCACAGCGCTGGCCAGCCAACCGTACGCTTGGGTGGACAGTTGCAGGCTGGTCAGCGGGTCATCGAAGTGAGCATCAAACCCGGCCGAGACGGCGAAGAAATCCGGTTTAAACTTTTCACAGAGCGGGATAAAGATCTCTTTCATCGCTGCCCAGTACTCGATGTCTCCGCTGCCGGGTTCCATCGGCACGTTGACCTTCAACCCCGTACCTTTGCCCTCGCCAATCTCGTCGGGAAAACCGGTTCCGGGGTAAAGGGTCAACGGGTGCTGGTGCAGCGACATGTAGAGCACGCTGGGGTCCGCGTAGAATATTTCCTGTGTTCCGTTGCCGTGGTGGGCATCAAAGTCGAGCACAAAGATTCTTTTCAGCTTGAAGTCCAACTTTAGGCGTTCGATCATTATGGCGATGTTGTTGAAGTAACAGAAACCCCCTCCGTGGCTTCTGCAGGCGTGGTGGCCCGGGGGCCTCACCAGAGCGAAGGCATTTTTGGCCCCACCCGACATCACAAGATTGCTGGCGGTGATGGC
>JAWCKT010000016.1:9041-14619 GCA_038851515.1 Hadarchaeum sp. (SeqCode) | reverse complement strand
TACTTTACAAAGTTTGCCAATCTGGCAGAGCTTGAAGAGATTTCCCTTAAATCGTGCTTATTTTGACAGGCCTTATCTTTGCAATGAGTTTCAACAGGATCATTTTGACCTGGAGCTTCTTCCTATTTTTAAAGGCTTTTTTATTGACAGTCTGTTTAGAGTTGAATAGATTCTTAGTAAAATTTTAGAGTTTAGGCGGGCAGGTGCCTGCAGGGGAGCGCAGGTATGCAAGGATGTGGTGAGTTTTTCATAGGATTGCGTCTGTGTGTCCCCATGTCCCTTCGCCTTTAATAAACATGTCCCCCCGTTTAACAACGGATCTCGTTTGTGAAGTATTATGTAAAGAAGGAATCCTGACCGATAAACAAAGGGATTTTATAAAATCACGAGAATCCGACTATACCCGGACCCTCCAGAGTAAATTAGCTAAAGAAGGGGAGAACAGTCAGGGAATTCCCCCCCATATTGTAGATGTTATTGCGTTCATGCAGTTGAAAATGGCATCGGATCCTGCAAAGCTGATCACCGAAGAAGTTATTATGCGTTGCATGGCGAAATATTGGGGATTACCCTTTCTTAAGATCGATCCCCTGAAATTAGATTTAGATGTTGTTACTTCCTATATACCCGAACCCTTTGCCCGCCGGCATAATATACTCCCCATTGCCATCACTCCCGATGAAACAGTCTTGACCATTGCCACCATAGATCCCTGGGATGTAGAAACTCTGGAGAATATTCAGCGGGTCAGTGGTATGAAACTGGAATTGGTAATCAGTACCCGGAGTGACATTCATAAAATCATTAAGGAGTTCTTTGGATTTAAACTCTCTGTAAAGGCGGCAGAGGGGGAATTGGGGCATCGGATCGATATTTCAAATCTGGAGCAATACACTGAGGTGGGGACCCAGCTAACTGAGCGCCACATTATTAATGCCGTTAATTTACTGTTTAATTATGCCTTTGAACAACGGGCAAGTGATATTCACATTGAACCCAAAAGAAAATATAGTCAAATCCGGTTAAGAATTGACGGCGTTCTTCATAATGTACATCAAATGCCCAAAGCCGTTCATGCGGCCTTTGTATCCCGAATTAAAACTTTATCTCGCATGGATATAGCCGAAAAGCGCCGTCCCCAAGATGGGCGAATTAAGACCAAATATAAGGATAAGCACATGGAACTCCGGGTTTCCACGTTACCGGTTGCTTTTGACGAAAAGGTCGTCATTCGAATTCTGGACCCGGATATGTTGATCCAGAAAATTGAACATCTCGGATTTCCACCCGAGGATGTAGATCAGTATCTTTCCTTTCTGGATTATCCCCATGGGATTATACTTCTTACCGGACCTACCGGAAGTGGTAAGACCACAACCCTGTATTCCAGTCTGGCCAAATTATCCTCCCCTGAGATCAACATTGTAACCATTGAAGATCCTATTGAAATGATCTATGAAGAGTTTAACCAGGTAGCCATCCAGCCCGGTGTAGGAATCACTTTCGATTCCTGTCTACGGAATATCTTGCGCCAAGACCCGGATGTTATCATGGTGGGAGAAATTAGAGACCGTGAAACGGCTGAAAATGCCATTCATGCTGCTTTAACCGGACATCTGGTGTTTAGCACTCTTCATACCAACGATGCTCCTTCAGCTATAACCCGTCTCATGGATATGGGGATTGAACCTTTTCTTATCGAGTCCTCCCTGATAGGGGTTGTAGCTCAGCGTCTGGTTCGTCGAATCTGCCCTTACTGTGAAAAAGCTTACTTAGCCGATGCAAAAGAAATCACACTCTTAAATTCGGCGATTCCTATAAAGATGTTTAATAATAAGCCCTTACAACTCAAGCGAGGTATGGGATGTACTTCTTGTCGAGGAACCGGTTATTTAGGCAGAATCGGGATTTTTGAAATTATGGCGATTAATGAAAAAATTCGAGAACTGATTAGGGTCCGTGCCGGTTCAGAAGATATTAAAAAATTGGCGATTCAAAACGGGATGAAAACCCTAAGGCAAAGTGCTTTTCAGAAGATGCTGGAGGGTATTACGACTCTGGAAGAGGTTATTCGCGTAACAGGAACTCCGTAATGCCGGGGATGGTAGACTGTGGACCGTAAACGATAAGCAGGAAGCAGGCGATCCCCCCTCTTGCTACGACGGACGATCCACGGCCTGCTATCCATTGCCCACGGTTTTTAATTGGACATGTTGCAAGGATTCACACCCCTTCTTTATCATTTGTATGAAAAAAAACTCCTCTCAGAAGTTAAGAAGGATCGGCTACCCTATCATGTAGGACTTATTTTAGATGGAAATCGTCGATACGCTCGGGAAAAAAAATTAGAAAACCTGTCGGAAGGATACAAAAAGGGGGCTGATAAACTAGACGAGGTTTTATGTTGGTGCGAGGAACTGAATATTAAGATGCTTACCATCTGGGTTTTATCGACCGAGAATTTATTTCGTGAAACAGAGCAATTAACCCAGCTACTCCAGGTTATTGAAAATAAAATTCTCTCCATTGCCCAAAGCCCCTGGACCCATCGAAAACAGGTTCGGGTACGGGCCGTCGGAAAGATGGAGCTCCTTCCCGAGTCCACCCGACAGGCCATCGCCTATGCCGAAGAGGTAACCCGGAATTATCGATCTTTCTTTCTTAATATTGCCGTTGGATATGGAGGAAGACAAGAGATTGTAGACGCCATCAAAAAGCTTCTAAAGGCTCACCTGGTACAAGATGAATCCCTTGAGACTATTATCAATAGTCTTACCCCTGATGAAATCAGTAAGTACTTGTATACCTATGACTTACCGGATCCCGACTTGATTATTCGGACCAGTGGGGAGATTCGACTGAGTGGGTTTTTACTCTGGCAAAGTGCTTATAGCGAGTTTTATTTCTGTGATGTAAACTGGCCGGCTTTTCGAAAAATCGATTTTCTAAGAGCCATCCGAAGTTATCAACAACGACAAAGGAGATTCGGGATATGAAAAAATCAAGCTAAAGAAGTTCCTCAAATTTGGAGGTTTTTAAACGAAACGATTACACACGGGTTTTAAAAGAATTTCGTAGTATTGGGGATCTATAAAAAGATAAATTAAATTTAACGCAAATAAACACCGACTCAGTTTCTGTTTATCGGCGTTTATCGGCGGTTAGAGTGATGAAAAAATTCATCTTCCTTTTGTCTTTGCTCCTCTTTCTCACAGCCTGTCCTGCGCCTCAGGCACCTCCCCCCGGTAAACTACCTCCCACCCAAAGGGTTCCTTCCACAGCCGAGGAGGCTTACTATAAAGGACTTGAGAATCTCAACCGGGG
Organism: Hadarchaeum sp. (SeqCode); assembly: GCA_038851515.1. Classification (GTDB taxonomy): domain Archaea; phylum Hadarchaeota; class Hadarchaeia; order Hadarchaeales; family Hadarchaeaceae; genus Hadarchaeum. Next base: position 11,295 of record JAWCKT010000016.1, on the reverse strand, counting down.
AAATTTTGAATCCGCCATCCAGTTTTTTAATCTGGCAATCCAGAAAAATCCAAAATACGCCAAGGCTTTTCAAGGCTTAGGGGATGCTTATGCTGCTCAAGAGAAATACGAGCTAGCCGAGAAGAATTACTTAGAAGCTCTGGAACTGGATCCCAGGTCCCTTCCAACCTTCTTAGGTTTGGGTTCTGTTCAGGTTAAACAAGGAAACCGGGAGAAAGCTTTGGAAACTTATCGAAAAGCGCTGGAGATCAGCCCTCAAAATCCAGTCGTTCTCAACAGATTGAAGGCTCTTCAATCCACCGACTTTGATGTCCACTTTCAGAAAGGGCTTGAGCTTAAACAACAGGGGCAGTTGGATGCCGCCCTGGAAGAATTTCAAGCTGCTCAACGTTCTTCTCCCCAACAAGTAGGACCCCTGGTCGAAATAGGTTATATTTTTTTGGAAAAACAGGATTACGAGGAGGCTGAGAAGTATTTTCAAAGGGCTTTAGCTATGAATCCTGAATTTGTTTTTGCCCTCTTAGGCGCAGGCAGGGTCCGGTTGGCTAAAGGAGACCGGGAAAAGGCCCGGGAATATTTTGAGAAGGTTTTGGGTCTTGACCCGGAAAATAAACAGGCCCGTGAATTTATGGAGAAGCTACAAGGATCTGCCTCAACAGCCAAACCTGTTCCCAAAGAATATCAAGATATTGCCACCCGAGAGGCTATTACTCGTAGTGATCTTGCCGTTCTGATCTTGATCGGCCTGGATTTGGAAGAAAAGATCCAGGCTTCTCCAGAACTCGCTTCTACCTATCGGGTTCAGCCCATATCCGACATTGCAGGTCATCCGGCAAAATCGTATATTGTTAAAGTTACCGCCTATGGTCTTATGGAAGTTTTCCCGGATCATACCTTTCAACCCGATGAAGTGGTTACCCGAGGCGAGTTGGCTGCCACTATAGACCGGATTTTTAAGGCTTTTTCAAAACCCTTAACCATGGTTCCTACACCCACCCATGAGACCTCCTTTAAAGATGTTTTGCCGGAAAATATTTACTATCAGGCAGTAGTCAGTGTCTCCCAGGCAGGAATCATGAATGGAGCCTCGGATTCAGAATTCGGTCTGGATAAACCGGTTTCCGGGAGTGAAGCTATGGAAATCATAGCCAAAGTGAAGGAAATGCTATGACAAACCAGGAAATCGTTTCCATTTTAAACTTTATCGCAACAGCCCTCGAATTCCAGGGTGAAAATCCATTCAAAATTAAAGCCTATCAAAAGGCAGCCCGAAGTATTGAAGCTTTAACAACAGATGTGGCCTCTTTAGTGGAAAGGGGTGAACTCAGACAGATTGAGGGGATTGGAGAGGCCATTGAAAAGAAGATAACGGAATTGGTCAAGACGGGGCGTCTGGAGTACTATGAAAAGTTAAAGGCCTCTATTCCGGAGGGGTTATTTGAACTTCTTAAAATTCCCCACTTGGGACCTAAGAAACTAAAAATCCTCCATGAAAAACTCGGAATTACCACCCTGGGGGAATTGGAATATGCCTGCCATGAAAATAGACTCTTAGAGTTACCCGGATTCGGTAAAAAAACACAGCAGGCCATCCTGGAGGGTATTCAATTTGTTAAAAGCACCTGGGATCAATTTCGTCTAGGGGAAGCTTTACCCGCGGCCCTGGAACTTAAAAAACTTCTAAAGGATCAGGCTCCTGTAACCCAGATCAGTCTAACTGGAGGAATCCGCCGTTGGAAGGAAGTCATCAAAGATATTGATTTAATTGCCAGCAGTTCAGAACCGGAGAAGGTTTTAGAAATTTTTATTCAACTCCCCCAGATAAGTCAGATTCTTTCTAGAGAACCCGGTCGATGCGTTGCCCGACTGGCCAACGGAATTCCCATCGATTTAAACCTTGTAAGCGAAGAGATTTACCCTTATTTCCTCTTTTATTCCACCGGCAGCAAAGATTTTCTGAAAGCCGTCCAGGACCTGGTCTCTAAAAAGGGTCTGATCTTGAACGATCGGGGACTGTTTAAGGAGGGGCGAAAACTAACGTGTCAAAGCGAGGAAGAAGTCTTCTGGCACCTGGGCCTGCCTTACATCCCGCCTGAATTAAGAGAAAATACCGGAGAGCTTGTTGCAGCCGGAGAAGGTCGATTACCTTCCCTGATAGAAGAAAAGGATATTCGGGGCCTCCTCCATGTCCATACCCATTGGAGCGATGGTACTGCTTCTATCAAAGAAATGGCCAAAGCAGCCCAGGAGTACG
>JAWCKT010000016.1:0-8885 GCA_038851515.1 Hadarchaeum sp. (SeqCode) | reverse complement strand
CTCAAACAATGGGAAGAAATCGACCGGGTCAATCGGGGGCTCCAGGGAATCCGGATTTTGAAAGGGATAGAAGTAGATATCCTGGCAGATGGAACCTTAGATCTGGAAGAGGCATTGCTAGCCCAATTAGACTTTGTGATTGCATCGATTCACAGTCGCTTTAAAATGAACCGGAATGAAATGACCCAACGGATTCTGAAAGCCATGGAAAATCCCTACGTAACCATTCTGGGTCATCCAACCGGAAGGCTTATTTTAAGCCGGGAGCCTTATCAGGTCGATATGGAAGCTCTGCTGGAAGGGGCCCGAAAAAATGGCGTGGCTATGGAACTCAATGCACACCCCCATCGTTTGGATCTTCACTGGCTCCATCTCAAAATGGCCATGGAAAAAGGGGTCAAAATCTCCATTAATCCAGATGCACATCAGGTGGAAGGTCTGAGAGATATGGTATATGGCATCGGTACCGCTCGAAGGGGTTGGGTTCCTAAAGAAGCTGTTTTGAATACACTTCCCTGGGAAGAATTTAAAAAGAAACTTAAAAATACGAGATAATAAGCTGTGGGTTCATGATTTTTCATGAAAAATAAAAAGGAGTTATCTTATGAAACTAGATGCCAATACCATGTCCCTCGACTTACAGGATATTCCTGCTCAGGTAAAGGCCATTGAGCACATGGGTTTTGAGGCCGTATGGACGGCCGAGACCCAACACGATGCCTTTTTACCCCTGGTACTGGCGGCAGAGCATACCCGGAACATCCAGATAGGTACAGCCATAGCCGTCGCTTTTGCACGTAGCCCTGGAAATTTAGCTTACATAGCCTGGGATTTAGCAAAATATTCCAGGGGGCGCTTTATTCTCGGCTTAGGGAGTCAGGTCAAGGCCCATAATATCCGTCGCTTCGGTGCAACATGGGAAAAACCTGCGGCTAAGATGCGGGAGATTGTTTTAGCCATTCGGGCTTTATGGGAATGCTGGCAGAATAGAACCCCTTTGAATTTTAGAGGTGAGTTTTTCAATCTGAACCTGATGACCCCTTTTTTCGATCCAGGACCCCATGAGTATCCTAGAATCCCTATATACATTGCCGGGGTAAATCCTCTCATGTGTCAGGTTGCCGGAGAGGTCTGCGATGGGCTCCATGCCCATCCTCTTACCTCTGCGGATTATCTGCGTGAAGTGATCTTACCCAATGTTATGAAGGGCCTGGAAAAATCTGGACGAACCCGGGAAGATATGACCATCTGTTTGAGTTTCTTTGCCATTCCTACCGACGACCCTGACCGACCGGCCATTGAACAGATGGTTCGCCAGCAGATCGGTTTTTATGCTTCAACTCCGGCTTATAAAGGGGTCATGGAACTCCATGGCTGGCAGGATGCGCAGGCCCGATTGAGTAAACTCGTTCGTGAAGGGCGCTGGAAGGAAATTCCAGAGGCCATCACCGATGAAATGCTCCACACATTTGCAGTTATCGGTCCATGGATCGAGTTACCCACCCTCATTAAAACCCGATACGGCGGTTTGGTTGATCGCGGACGGTTTTATTTTCCCTTCATCCCAGGTGAAAAAGATAATATCTGGCGTCAGGTCATTCAAGCCTTTAAGGATAATACCCGTTAGAGGGGGATTGTGTGGGGGACTCCCCCACACTTCCATCTTAAAGCAGCGCTACGAAGAGATTACGTCTTCAGCGGGTATTCCTGTTATCTCGGCCTTCATCTGTTGCCAGGCCTGGCGGGCTTCTCCGACTGAACCCTCATCTTCGATAGTTGTGATATCTCCCGGCTCCTTATCCAGGACCACTGCCTTAAGCACACGGCGCATGATTTTGCCGCTACGGGTTTTGGGTAGCATGTTAACAAAATTGAGATCCCCTACGACGGCAACCGGACCCAATTCCCTTCGGATGGTTTCCAAAACCTCCTGACGGAGTTGTGGAGAAGGTTCATAGCCGTGCTTAAGGACTACAAAGGCGGAGATGATTTCTCCACGAACCGGATCCGGTCGACCGGTAACACCGGCTTCGGTGACGGCAGGGTGTTTCAGGATTGCACTTTCGACTTCGATAGTGCCTATGCGATGGGCGGCGATCTTGATCACTTCGTCGGCCCGTCCGGCAAACCAAACATAACCATCTTCGTCGAGATGAGCCGAATCCCCGGTAAAGTAAACATTTTTATTCGGTATCCGTTTCCAATAATCCCAACCGTAGCGCTCGGGCTCACCCCAAAGGGCCGGAGTTAAACTCGGGAAGGGTCGTTGAATAACCAGAATACCTTTCTCCCCGGGGGCACATAGCTCACCTTCCGGAGTCATAATGGCTATTTCCATTCCGGGTAACGGAATGCCTGCCGATCCGGGTTTGATGGGAATCATGGTAAGCCCATAGGGATTACCGATGACCGGTCCGCCGGTTTCTGTCTGCCACCAGTGATCCATGACTGGGATTTGGTCATTAAGAACTTGTTTTTGTAGCCATTCCCAGGCCGGAGCATTCAGTACCTCACCGGCACAGAATACACGTTCCAGGGAGGAAAGATTGGATTTACGAGAGGGACCTTCTCCATAGCGCATTAAAAGTCGAACGGCAGTAGGTGATGTGAAAATACCCGTTACCCCAAATTCCTCCACTATTTGCCAGGGTGTTTCCGGACCCGGATGATCCAAAGCCCCTTCATAAGCCAGGGTGGTACAACCAATCAACAGAGGCGCATATACAATATAGCTATGGCCGACGACCCAGCCAATATCCGAGGTAGACCACCACACATCGGTGGGTCTCATATTAAAACACCAGCGGCCCATGCTGTAAATGCCTACCGAATAGCCTCCATGGGTATGGACGGCCAGTTTCGGCTTTGCTGTAGTTCCCGAAGTAGCCAGGATATAAGCCGGTTCATTGGCCTCCATGGAAATATACCCTCCCCATTGATCGGCAGCCCGTGCCAAAAACTCTGACCAGAAAATATCACGTCCGGGGGTCATCGGGACATCGTCTCGGGTTCGACGCAGAACAATAACCTGCGTAACACTATGACCGGTTGTTTCGAGGGCCGAGTCTACAATCTCCTTAAGGCGAACCTCCTTTCCCTTACGGAAGGTAACATCTGCCGTAAAAACCAACCGTGAACCGCTGGCTTGAATACGATCTATCAAGGCTCCGGCTCCAAAACCTGCAAAAACCACAGAGTGAATGGCACCGATTCGGACCGTAGCCAACATGAGCATAACCGCTTCGGGACAGAGGGGCATATAAATGGTAATGCGATCCCCCTTCTGAATCCCCATGCCCCTGAGGGCCGCAGCGATACGCTCGACTTCATGACGGAGCTGAGCATAGGTAAAAAGACGGCGCTCCCCCCGCTCGTTGATATAAATCAGGGCAGTATGTCCTCCCCAGCCCCGGTTAATATGGTAGTCTAAACAATTATAGGCTAAATTGGTCTGGGCTCCTAGGAACCAGCGAAAGGTAGGAAAATTCCACTCGAAGACCCGGTCCCATTTGCGAAACCAGGGTAGTTGATCGGCCGCCCGGGCCCAGAATCCTTCGGGATCTAGTGTTGCCTTCCGATGCCAGCGTTGAGCGATTGGATTAATCAGCTCCATGACTATACCTCCTTGACTTGATATTATAAAAAAATTTAATTGAAATCTTTCAAACGGTGAAAAGGACCAGGTTATTAACTATAAGAATCTAGAGGGTAAGTCAATAACTTTCTCGCAAGATGGGATAAAGAAGTTGAACACGAGTCGATAGGTTAGTCTCTCCCCGTCTACGAGAAACGTCAGGGTGGGAAGATAAAAAGAAGTTGAAGCACGAATCGGTCTGTCAGATCTTGTAGGGTGAAATATGGTTTCGCCCTATGACCCCCTTGTAGGGGTATCTCTCTGATTTTGAGCCGTTCCCCGTTCGTCCTGAGCTTGTCCAAGGACGACTCCCAACCTCTGGCTGGAAATTAGCCCTTTACCGGGCTCAGGGCGAACGGGAGGAGGGAACTCACAAACCATCTGCCTCAAAAAAATACCCTTGTAAGCTACGATTCCAGAAACTACCCGGCCATCCGGCATTTGGAAACTCTTTCAAAATACCCTGGATTATCGATTCTGCTCCGTTCCGGTTTCCGTTCCTGTAGAAGATTCCTCTTTTTTAGGCTCTCCCCCCTTCATACTTTCTCCTTCCTTAGCTTTCATTCTCTTAGCCTGAAGAATCCTCACCGAAGTGGCAACTTTTTGGCCATCTTCCTCCCTGTACCATACCATTACGTGCTCACCGGCTTTAATATCTGCAGCGGTTTTTACCTCTCTACCTCCCCGAATCTTAGTCTTATCATTAATAACTACTGAAATCTCCTCTGGAGTCGTGCTCGAAGTCCCTTTTTCTAAAGTCAGTTTAAGGGTATTATCCGTCATTTCTTTAACCGTTCCGTAAACTCGAACCCCGGGAGCTCTTCGAGATTTGGAAGGGGCTTTTTTCTCAGGAGTCGAAGGTTTTGTTTCTGAAGTTGAAGGTTGGGACATACCCGGTTGCTCTTCTGCGGCGTAACTAATTCCTACAGAAAGGAAAATTAACACTAAAGCAAGGGTCAATAATTTTTTAACCATAGGCTCCTCCTTTTCATTTAAACAAAAAATCACCCTTTCAGGAGATTTTTCTCTATTTGAAAAATAGAATCGAGCTGCTCTAAAATAAAATAGGATTACTTCTGAGTAGATACTAGTTAATTTTATCGCTAATTTTTTAATGCTAATTAAAAGTTGGGGGGTTGAAATCAAGATCCTACAAGGGCCTTAGAATTAGTAAAAGAGTGGAAATCATCCCAGCCAATGTGGCAGGGTTTTATAAAAGACTTTTAAATACCCGGTCATTGTGACCGAATTACAATGACTCCCTAAAGGTAGTTACGTCATCCCGACAGGATTAAGGTTATAACTTTCCCCTGGTAAGATAATGGCGGGAAGTTAGACAACTCCAGGGAGATACAGAATCCTACTGCTCTGACCATCAGAACCTGTCCAGAATCCCTCACCTCAATAAACTCAGGACAGGACTGTCGAAAAAAGGGTCCTATGGAAAACAGGGTATCCTTACAGAATTTTAAGGATTTTTAGGACTTTAATGTAATCCCTTTACCCCCGGTAGTGGGGAGAATATCCTTTGTAAGTTAAATAAAACCACCGTAAAATTATTTTATTAGAAAAATCATCTGGAAATAAAAAGTGATTTCAGGTGAGAACGTACGTTGCATATTTTTGTCGTACTATATAAAGACGGATCTATGAGCAGAAATCTAAACAAAAAGAAGTTATTGGAAGGGGGGGTCATTGCTTTTCTTGGATGGTTACTTTCTCCCCTTTCCTGGTGGAACGATGCCTTTGTGAATATCCCTATTGCCTGGTTAATCGCGAGTATTGTAAAAGTATTCTTCCCAACAATGTTTTTACCGGCTTTTCTGGTAGCCTACTGGGCTACAAACTTCTTAGGTTTGTGGTTGATGTATTACGGTGCAAAGCGGGTGCAGGCAAAGAAACTCTCTTCTAAAGAAATCTGGACCTCTTTGATTTGTTCCATTTTATATATGCTCATTATTATCATTCTAATTAAATTAAACATCCTCAAACCTATTCCTTTATAAAGGGTTTTCAAAACCTATGGGCAAAGAAACCATTCTTATCATAGATAGTGATCTGATGATTCTCTCTGGAATATCTAAGCTTTTAGAGCGGGAGGGATATCAGACCTTAACCGCATCCAACGGCTCTGAAGGTATTAAGGTAATTAAGGAGAAACGAATAGATCTTATTATTCTGGATGGGAATTTACTAGAGCTGGAAGAAATAAAAAAACGGAGGGTAAGAAGACGGATCCAAAACCTTCCGGCCATTATTATGAGGCCTCGGGTTGATACCGAGAAACCGAATTCTGCATCTGTCTTTAAATCCATTGAATATCTGAATAAGCCTTTCAAGGCAGAAGAATTGATGACAGTAGTAAAAAAATTCCTTCAACGTTCTGCATGATGGTTTTTAAAGCTCTTTTTGTTTTTGTTCTGACCTACCTTCTCATCTCGACCCGAGAAGTCCCCGGAATTAAACTGGATCGTCCGGCTGGAGCCTTATTAGGTGCTGTTCTGATGGTTCTCTTGAAGGTCATGACGCTGGAAGAAGCCTATCGATCCATCGACTTTAATACCATTACGCTTCTGCTGGGGATGATGATCCTCATTGCTTATCTTCGTATGGCCGGGTTTTTCCGATTTCTCTCCTATTGGCTTTTAAGCCATGCTAAGAGCCCTTTTCATCTGTTAATTTCCCTGGTGTTCCTTTCCGGGATTCTTTCCGCCCTGTTTGTCAATGATACCATTTGTATCATGCTGACCCCGCTTCTTCTAACCATCACTTTAATTGCTCGACTTAATCCGGTCCCTTTTTTAATTGCTTTGGCTACCTCGGCCAATATCGGGAGCGTGATGACCCTTACGGGAAATCCTCAGAATATGCTCATCGGAGTTTTTTCGGGCTGGCATTATGGAAAGTTTATTCTCTATATGTTACCTGTGGGACTCATAAGCCTTTTAATTAATGTTCTGGTTATTGCCTTTATGTTTAGAAAGGAAATTCGATGGGATGCCTTCGATGAATTGCATTTAATTTCCCCTCGGGTGAGTCCGAGACTTTTGGCTAAATCCCTCCTGGTTTCTGTGCTGGTACTGGTCGGATTTCTAGCCGGCTTCGAGCTTCCCCTGGTAGCTATTGTAGGGGGAGTTGCCATCATCATTTTAGCAAATAAACGTCCTATTCTGGCTTTTAGACAGGTAGATTGGGTTCTTCTTTTATTCTTTTCCGGACTGTTCGTGGTGGTGGAAGGGGTCAATAAAGTTGGCCTTGTGGAGATAATTCACGAAAAGATTCATCCTCTCTTTGGGACTTCATCAACCTGGCAGATCATCAGCTTTAGTTTTTTTTCTGTAATTTTATCCAATCTGGTTTCCAACGTTCCCTTCGTCATGCTGGCTAAGGATTGGATCGGTAAATTTATAAATTCTCAACTCATGTGGCTGGTTTTAGCCATGAGCAGTACCTTCGCCGGAAATCTAACCATTGTCGGATCTGTGGCCAATATGATCGTGCTCGAACTTTCTAAAAACGTTGCCCCTATTGGCTTTTGGGAATATTTCAGAGTGGGCTTTCCGGTCACCCTACTTTCCACGCTGGCCGGTATTCTGATTTTTATTCTGTATAGCCGGTATCTTTTTTGATTTACCCATTTGCGCATCAAGTTAAGTTTCGTAAAGCCTTGCTAGAGGGCGCCCCCACCCTATCCCTCTCCCGTTTCACAGGGGAGGGAACTTCACTTCAAAGTCCCTTCCCCTGCAAAGCGGGGGAAGGTCAGGAAGGGGCATTGGCTTAATGCATAGGCCCCTTATCCGCCGTCTGGAGTTATAGAAATAACGGCGTGTCGGCAGCCGGTCCTACCCGACCGATCACGGACATAGTTCCTTCATTTTGGCTCTGATATCCGGACTTTTCATCAGGCTTTCCCCTACCAGGATCCCGTGGACCCCTGCCTCCTTCAAAGCCAAAACATCCTCCCGACCATGAATCCCACTTTCACTCACGATGATTCGATCTTGAGGAATATGGGGTAGGAGGGTAAAGGTCGTTGCCAAATCCGTCTGAAAGGTGTTGAGATCCCGGTTATTGATTCCAAGAATAGGAGCTCCCAGAGGGAGTATCCGGTCTAGCTCTGCTCGGGTATGAATTTCAACCAGACAATCCAGGGCCAGGTCCCCGGCTAGAGCCAGAAAATCCTTTAATTGACTATCTTCCAGCATGGCTACAATAAGCAAAATGGCACTGGCTCCAAAAGCTTTCGCTTCATAAATCTGGTAACTATCGAAAATGAAGTCCTTGCGGAGGAGGGGAAGATGAACGGTTTCGTGGATCTGTTTAAGGTATTCCAGGTCTCCCTGGAAAAAATGTCGGTCCGTCAAGACGGAGATGGCATCGGCTCCACTTTCTTCATAAATTTTAGCAATCTCAACAGGGTTAAAATCGGCCCGAATGACCCCTTGGGAGGGGGAAGCTTTCTTAACCTCGGCAATTAAATGAATGTGGGCCGAAGGTTGAAGCGCAGCTCTAAAATTAGAAATTTTATCAACGGTCCCGGCCAGCTCTTTAAGATATGTCAGAGGAACTTCCTTTTTCCTTCGTTCTAATTCCTCTTTTTTATAGGTAACAATTTTATGTAGAATAGATGGAACGGTCATTTAAAGCCGACGTGGGTTGTAGACCGTAAAGGAAATCCTTCGGTTCCTCTACCGTCCGGAGCTCACTTTCCTAATTTTTTAATTCCCGAATAAATTTTTTTATACCCTCGATTTTCTCTCCTTCAGGCAGTTGATTATACAAATTAATCAAGGCACTCCCGACCACTGCAATCTCGGCATGGGGAGCCAGGGCCTGTATATGTTCCTTTTTGGAAATCCCGAATCCTACGGCTAAAGGGAGGTGGATAAACTGCCTGACTCGTTTCAGGTAATCTATCAATTCAGGAGCCAGTTCAGCTCTGGCCCCTGTGATTCCATAACGAGATACGGCATAAACAAATCCCTTGGCATAGTTGGCCAGCATCTTAAGCCGTTTCTCCGTACTGGCCGGAGAGACCACGATAATTGGTACCAGGCCGTATTGATTACAGGCCTCGTAATAATGTTCTTCCGACTCTTCATCCGGGGGGATATCCGGTACGATTAAACCCTGAGCCCCGGCTTTGGCCGCATCCTGACAAAACTTTTCAACGCCATAATTAAATATCAGGTTATAATATCCCATGAAAAGCAGGGGAACCTCCATCTCGCCGGACAATTGGGACATCACC
>JAWCKT010000015.1:0-15862 GCA_038851515.1 Hadarchaeum sp. (SeqCode) | reverse complement strand
CGCCCCTCCATAAATTTTACCAAACCAAAACATTCGTCCTTGCGGCGGATACTCAGGTGAAAAATCGTGCCGTGCCGATCTATTTTTCCTGCCTTTAAAATCTGCTTTACTATTTCCAGTGCAGAACGATCCCGACTGACCAAATAAAACGCCGGATTGCGATATTGGTAATTTTTAAGCCCAGATTTTGTTTTTCGCCTTATTTTTATCGTATTTATTGTAAATGTCCCACCATTCTCGATAAAACCGACAACCCACCCCTTATCAAACTCTTTTATCGTATTATTTATTTTCATAATGTAACATAACTTTGTCATTTTTATTAAATTTTATTCTCCAGTGGAAATGAAGGGGTTGGAATACTTTCGGCGACCCCCCTCCTAAAAATCCGCTTAAAACCAGAATTATAAACAGCGGACCGGGGAAGCTAATGTACTACCAACGCCACGATGTGAGGCGCGCCATTTTGAATTTCGCGAATTCTAGCGGAAGCACCGGCGTCCGTGAGTGCGCCATCTACAACGCAAAGACAAAGAGCCTCCAACGATATCTTGATGCGGATCAACGAAAGCCGATTTTTTTGGAGGAACCATCAGACATCGATCGAGTTCTTGCAAGAGGAGCGTCAGCGTTCTACGCATCTTACTGGCGGTATTATCTCGATGACTTTAACAACCCCGTCGGCACCGACTTGGTTTGGACGACGCGCTCTGAAAGTGGTCTGAAGTTTGCTAAAGAAGTTACTTCTTGGGTATTAGAGGCATTAGAAGAAATAGGAGCACCTGAGCCATGGGTTAAATATTCTGGGGGGCTCGGGTTCGATTTAATTATGCCTCTTGAAGCGGTTCCTCTTGAGGCGTGGGTTGGCGACGTGGGCGTTCTTCACGAAATGCAAGGAAGTCTGACGAATTATATTGTGAGCTATTTGGTTGACCATAAGGCGGACGTCTCCATCGAGGGCGTTATTTCCCCAGTAAGGCTCAAAAGAGGAAAAGAAACCTGCCTCCTCTCTGAGCTTCGGGTCAAGCGAGGCCTTTTATTGGCGCCGATGAGCTTGAATCCGGAGACTGGGCTGGTTTCAGTGCCAGTTCATCCAAGGCGGCTTGAAGATTTTTCCGTATTGCAAGCCAGCCCGGAAGACGCGCGCAGCTTTTTATGGGTAACGCCGAAGGAGTCCTATGAGTTTTTCAGACAAATAAGGTCTTGGTTGCCTGAGGCAAAAGCAGCAGAAATTTCAGCCATCTGATGCAAAGTCGATTAGTTGAGATGCAGGTTTGTGGTGCGAAAGTTTTAACTGCAGCGTATCTTCAGCTTATAGGATATCCCGTAAACTGAGTTGTCCCGATAGTTTCGGATTCTTACATCCGGCCCACTTTTTAATTACTCGATTTTAAGGACTATTTTGGTCGTGGTCCCAATATTTTAATTGGTCGGCGTGAGCCATTTAAAACAAGAAAAATTGTTTTATTTCGTTTAATGGTCAATTAAACATGGTGTAAAATATTTTCTGAGAAATGTTTAAATAACGGGCTTTAATTAATTTTATCGACCGAATTAGTTTGGAGGAATGCTGTTTGCCAAAGTGTTGTAAAAACTGCTACCTCTATGACGATTGTGAAAGCAGAAACGAATGCTGTGAGGAATGTGATTTTTACTCTGACGGCGAGTGCACGTTGGCGGAAGACGAGTGGCAAGAGGACATCTAAAGTCAGATTTCATTTTGTTTTCTTTTCAAAGATTATAAGGTTCAGAGATAACTTTATACTTGGTGCGAAAATGTCAGATCCATTTGACAATTTTTTCAGGCGGATGATGAAACGATTTTTTAAAGACTTTGAGGAAATAGAGCGGGAGCTTCATTCAACGGAAGTTGTCAAAAAACCATCTGAATGGATTGTTAAAGCTCCTGGTGGTTATCTCAGGGGTAGCGGTTTCAGCATATCAATAAGTAGCAACGGGCAAGGGCCACCCAAGATAGAGGTGAGGCGCTTTGGTCCTTCAGGAAGGTGGGAAAAGGTGCCTTTAAGGGAGAAAATGGTCCCAGCTGCAGGGAAGCTTGAAAAACTCCACGTGCGTGCGGAAGCGAAGGGGGAGCCAGCAGTGCGGTTGAAAGAAAGGGTAATACCTGAGTATAATGTTTCAGTTGATTTTAATGAGGTAACGATAACCATCTGTGCTGAAGGAGTGGAGAGCGAAGACAATGTTAAGCTGAAGTTTTATCCGGAATCGGTTGAGATCTACGCTTTAGCGCCAAAGCTCAGCCGGGAGTATTTCTGCACCGTAGCCTTACCAGCTTCAACCGAAAGGCAATCTTCAAAGGTAAAAATTGAGAGGGGCAAGGTGATAATTAGCATCCCGCGAAGAATCCGGGTGGTTTAAGGTACAGGAATGGGTTGTTAATGATTGCGAGCTCTGCAGTTGTTTTGGCAAACGATTCGAAATAGTTATCATATCCATGAATGATTGGTTAATGGAGAGTTGATGAAAATGCTAGTGAAAATGGTGATGGAGCTTGAGGATGTGCCTGGGCAGCTCTTGAAAGGGTTAGAACCGATAGCCCGGTTTGGCGGCAATATTAAGAGCATCATGCACCAAAGGGAGCGCAAGACACCTTTAGGGCGCTTACCAGTAATGTTGATTTTTGAGGTCAGAGATCAGGCAACGCTTAAAAGAATTTTAGCAGCGCTGAAGCAGGCAGGTGTGCGGGTTACCCAAGTGGGCGAGCGCGAAGGTGAGATAGTGACCACGGTTTTATTAGTTGGCCACATTGTCCACACAGACATCAGGCAGACAATCGATCAACTGAATGCCATCAGGGGAGTGACCGTTTCCGAGCTTAATCTCGCTGTAGGCAGCCTGGGGCGTGAATCCTCTGCCCGCATGGTTATAGCGGCCGATAATAAAGAGCGATCTATGCAGGCCATTTCCAAGTTGCGCGACATAGCCGATAGGAAAAATTTGTTGTTAGTTACATCAATTGAGGCGGTTTGATGAGGATAATCATCATTGGTTTTGGAAATCTTGGGAAGGGAATCTGCAGGGCATTTGTTGAAAAGGTCGATTTTCTCAGGAAAGTTCATGGTTTGGTGCCCAAGGTTGTGGCAGTCGTTGACGAGTTTGGCGCGGCAGTGGATGAAAGGGGGCTGGACTTGCCTCAGCTTTTGAAAGTTACGGAGAGTTGTAAAACCGTTGCAAAATATCCGAAAAGCAGACGCGGCAAACTCGCGCTCGACGTGATTGATGAAGTTAACGCGGACGTGGTTTTTGAACTCACCCCAACTAATATCAAAGACGGTGACCCCGGATTGACTCACATCAAGCGTGCCATGCAGGCTGGAAAACACGTTATAACTTCCAATAAAGGGCCGCTGGTGGTTGCTTTTAAAGAGCTGGACTCATTGGCCAGAAAACAAGGGGTGGAGTTCAGATATTCTGCTTCAGTTGGCGGCGCTGTCCCAGTGATAGGTTTAGCTAAAAAACTTTTGAGCGGCAACGAAATTTCGGAGATACGTGGCGTGCTCAACGGTACCACCAACTACATTTTGACCCGGATGAGTGCTGAGGGCGTGCCGCAGGAGATAATAATCCGCGAGGCTCAGGAACTCGGCTTGGCTGAGAAAGATCCGACTCTAGATATTGATGGAATCGATACGGCATGCAAGATAACAATTCTGGCCAACGCGGTTCTGGGGTTGAACGCCAAGCTTTCTGACGTCAAGGTGATCGGCATCAAGAGGATCACGCCAGATGCCACCAGACTGGCCCAGGAGGCAGGCCAAATGATTAAGCTGGTGGGAACAGCGAGGCGGAATTTGCTTGAGGTCGCCCCCAAGCTGGTGCCGGTTGGACATCCGCTTGCTGTCGGAGGTACATTGAACGCGGTGACCTTTAAGCTGGACTTGGCAGGGGAGATATCAATCACGGGCTTTGGGGCAGGGCCAAAGGAGACCTCAAGTTCACTACTGGGAGACCTCATAGACATCCATCGGACGCTTGGTGGTTAATTTTGTGGCTGGAATGCATAGAATGTCATCACAAATTTGATATTAATTCAAGGTTTTACACATGCCCAAGTTGTGGAGGACTTTTAGAAGTTGAATTTGATCTTGCTGCACTAAAAAAAAGGCTGAAGAGGGATAACCTCAGTTTGAAACCACCGAGCGTTTGGAAATATCGTGACTTTATCCCAGTTATAGATGATTCCAAGATAATTAGTTTGAATGAGGGCGGCACGCCTCTCATCCGATGCGATCGCTTGGGCAAAAAGATAGGTGTTGATGAGCTTTATGTAAAGTTTGAGGGCGCGAACCCAACTGGCTCTTTTAAAGACAGGGGCATGACCGTCGGTGTTACTAAGGCTCTCGAGTTCGGAGTTAAGACGGTAGCCTGCGCATCAACCGGAAACACCTCAGCCTCGCTGGCAGCCTATGCAGCCAGGGCAGGTTTGCGCTGCTTTGTTATTCTACCCAAAGGCAAGGTGGCGTTGGGGAAATTGGCGCAGGCTTTAATTTATGGTGCTAAGGTGTTGGCTATCAGAGGCAATTTTGACGAAGCGCTGGCGATGGTGAGAAAGCTTTGCGAGCAGAGGAGCGACATCTACTTGCTGAATTCTTTGAATCCTTTTCGGCTTCAGGGGCAGAAGTCGATAGGTTATGAAATAGCGGACCAGCTAGGTTGGAGAATTCCTGATAAAGTTGTGGTTCCAATGGGCAATTGCGCCAATATTTGGGCAATTTTTAAGGGATTTTTCGAGTTTGATGGAGTGGGCATTACTAAAGGGATACCACAAATGGTGGGGGTTCAAGCGAGCGGGGCAAGTCCAATAGTTGAAGCCATAAAGCGGGGATCAGAAACTTTTGAACCGGTTGAGAAACCTGAGACCATAGCGACTGCCATAAGAATCGGCAATCCAGTTAACGGTCCCAAAGCCATCAGGGCAATTAGAAATTCCGGTGGGATGGCCGAGTCAGTTTCGGATGGTGAAATTATCAAAGCTCAAAAGCTACTAGCTAGGTTGGAAGGAATTGGAGTTGAACCTGCCAGTGCCTCCACAATTGCCGGACTTATAAAACTGGTGCGGCAGAAGGAGGTCAAAAGAGATGAGGTTGTTGTTTGCGTCACCACTGGGCACTTGCTCAAGGATCCGGAGGAAGCTATAAAAGTGGTGGAGTCCTCAAAATGTGCGAGGAGTTTCGATGCTTCTCGACGATGAAATAGTTAAACTCATCGGGATGCCTGATAAAGCCTATAAATTGCTCAGCGAACCGGACCGGATCATAAGATGTA
Source organism: Hadarchaeum sp. (SeqCode) (assembly GCA_038851515.1). Taxonomy (GTDB): domain Archaea; phylum Hadarchaeota; class Hadarchaeia; order Hadarchaeales; family Hadarchaeaceae; genus Hadarchaeum. The sequence goes on along the minus strand of JAWCKT010000015.1, from coordinate 10,576 downwards.
GGATAAGAAGACACATTCCCGGCGCAAATGGCTTCATCTATGTTTATTTAGTATATCACAGCGCCGCTCGTGGCCCACCGGGTAAGGGTGGCGTAAGAATGTCAAGTGATGTTACTCTGGAAGAGGTCGCACAACTGGCGGAAATAATGACCTACAAAAATGCGTTAATGGATCTACCATTTGGTGGTGCAAAGTCAGGCATAGTCGCTGACAGCAATCTCCCACCAAATACAAAACACATCATTATGACCGCTTATGCACATGAATTAAAAAATGAACTGTTGTCCGGGCATTACGTTCCTGCTCCAGATATAGGTACGGGCCCGAACGAGATGGCTGCGATATTTGGGGAAACACATCTTAGAGAATCGGTTACTGGAAAGCCCATCGGAATAGGAGGCCTTCCGGGAAGAAGAGAGGCCACTGGTTATGGAGTCTCTGTAATCTCAGAGAGATCAGTACGGGAGTTCTTGAAAAAAGACATATCAGATGTCACAGTTGCCGTTCAAGGTTTTGGGAATGTTGGCTCTTGGACCTGCGAGTTTTTATCAAAAATGGGTGCCAAGATAGTTGCCGTTTCTGATGTACGTGGAGGCACTTTTTGTAAAGATGGCATTGATGTTGAGTCGCTTAAAAATTATTTCCAGAAATCTGGCACGGTTTGCGGTTTTGGTGGCAGCCAAATATCTAATCAAGACCTACTCGAGCTAAAAGTTGACCTTCTTATACCTGCAGCCGTCGGTGGAGTCATCCATGCAGGAAATGCGGCTAAAATTAAGGCAGATTTAATAGTCGAGGGCGCAAATGCCCCAGTCACTAAGGAGGCTGATGAGGTTTTGTCGAAGAATAAAAAAATAGTGGTTCCTGATTTCCTCGCCAACGCTGGCGGTGTGGTGGCCAGTTATATTGAATGGCGTGAGGGCAAATCTGGAGCTAAGACCAAAAAAGAGGAAACTTTTGCCGCAATAAAAGAGACGCTTATGGAGGCGTTTGAGGAAACCCTGCAATTTTCAGCCAGTAAGGATGTAAGCTTGAGGAAATCAGCTTTGGCCCTAGCAGCTTCTAGGATTGTTGATACAATGTACGCAAGGGGATGGCTCTGAAATAGGTTTTTCAAAATATTGATTTTATATTTTCACCATTTTTAACTAAAATCTTACCCTTTTTAACCACAAAAAGTCTCCTTGCTTGGAAAACGATTGCTTCCCAAGGAGTTTCAGCTTCAAGTATTACTAAGTCAGCAATACCGCCTTCTTTAATTCCATAATTTCTTATTATTCCAGTGGCCCCAGCCGCCGCCGTAGTCCCCATCTCCAATAGTGGCGAAAAAGCGCGTTTGCCGTCCAGCTTTTGAGGGTAAGCTAGAAAAAGTGCCGCTAGCAGCATATCACCATTGCCAAGTGGATTATAAGCGTCGTTGAAGTTGTCAGTAGCGTAAGTCACATTTACCCCAGAATCGAGCAAATCTTTTACTCGCGTAATCCCGCTTGGCTTGCCGTCATGACTAAGAATGTATATGTTAGTGAATGGGTTTGCGACTATACTCATCTCAGCCTCGCGAACCTTTCCAATCACCCTTTTGGCTTTTTCCGGTGTGTAAGCCGAAAGCGCGCTGCAATGGCTTGCCACCACCATCCCCTCGTATTCATTTTCCAAAGTTTTCTCAGCATAAAGTTCCAAAACTTGACTTTTAGGATCGTTGGTTTCATCCACGTGTAAGTCAATTTTTGCCTTGTATCGTTTTGCCACGTCGAATATAATATCCAAGTATCCTTCAGGGTCGGGATCCACATTTGGCAAGCCGCCTACAACTTCCGCACCAAGTTTCATTGCTTGTTTTAAAAGAGATTCACTTTCACTTGACTTTGTTAGGGCCTCCCGAGAAGGGAAGGCAACCAACTGTAGATCCATCCAGCGCTTACACTCATTTTTGAATTCAATCATGGCCTTTAGCTCCCTCAAACCAAATAGTCTGTCAACGTTAACGTGGGTTCTTATTGCCGTAGTTCCGCATTTAAGTACAGTTAGCGCCGCTTTTTTTGCTGCTTCTTTCACACCTCTAGAGTCTATTGATCGTCTCCCCCTTCTGATGATTTTTTCTGATTCTTCATGGGTCCGCGAGATCCATTTTGCGTCGCCGCCTAGACAGGCATGATCCAGATGCATATGCGAATCGATAAAACCCGGGATGGTTAACTTTCCAAAAGCATCCAATTCCAATTTTGCAGGTAAGTTTATCTCTTCACCGACTATAATTATTTTTTCATCTTTGATGGCGATATCAACGAGTTTTTCTCTATTGAGCAGCCTTGCGTTTTTAATTAAAAGGTCTATTTCCTCCATTTCCTTCAAGGTTACTCTTATAGCTAAAATATTAATTTCTTTTTAGAAAGACTTTTTAAGCCGCGAGGAAAATGCTCACCGGTAAAAATGCCTTTCCGGCCTAAAGATTATTTTAAGGTGGCAACGGTCGGCGAAGCGGTTAGTTTGCTTAATAAATTCGGGAGAAAGGCCGCAGTTTTGGCTGGAGGCACCGACCTGCTTGTGGCGAAGCCGCCGCATATAGAATACATAATTGACATTTCCCGACTGCCGTTGAATTACGTCAAAAGGGATGGAAGAGGGATAAGAATAGGATCGTTGGCTTCTTTAAATGAGATCGCAGATTCACCATTGCTGAAGGATGAGCCATACGATGTAATTGCAAAGTCAACGTTGGATATGGGAACTCCGATAACTAAGAATTATGCCACGATAGGTGGAAATCTATGCAACGCCGCACCCTCGGCGGACATGCCTCCATCGTTGATAGCATTGGAAGCCGAGGCAAGAATAACCGGACCGCTTGGAAAAAGAAAAATTTTAGTTGAAAATTTTTTTGCCGGTCCAAAGAAGTCCGTGTTGAGAAGGGGGGAAGTACTCACCGAAATATTTGTGCCCGAGGCTCCTCGTAGGACAAAGGCAGTTTTTCTCAAGAAAGGGCGGACAAGCGAGGATATCGCCCAAGTTAATGTTGCAGCTCGCTTGACAGTCAATGGTGGTGTTTGCAAGATTGCTAAGGTAGTCCTTGGTGCGGTGGCGCCGACGCCTTTGAGGGTAAAGACTGTGGAGACGATGCTTAATGGAAAGAATTTGGAGGAAATTTCTCAGTCAATTGACAGTGTGGCAAAAAAAGCCGCTGAAGAAACAAGGCCGATAAGTGATATCAGGGCTCCAGCCGAGTATCGTCGAGCTGTGGCTGAGGTTCTAACCAAACGAGCCTTGATTATTCTTTTGGAAAGGTTCAAAGGCGGTTAGAATGGCTGAAAAAAAGCAGAAAAAAATCCAGATTAGATTAAACGTTAATGGTAAGGACTATGAGGTCGAGGTGAAGCCCCACTGGACTCTCCTGCAGGTCATTCGTGATCAGTTGGGTTTAACAGGGACCAAGTACGGCTGCGGGACCGGCGAGTGCGGCGCCTGCACCGTGTTGATAGATGGAAAGCCCATGACTTCATGTCTAGTGCTCGCAGCGTCGGCGGAGGGTAGGAAGATAGTTACGATTGAGGGAATCTCAAGCGATGGCAAGTTGCACCCAATTCAGGAGGCTTTCATCGAGGAAGGCGCAATCCAATGCGGATATTGCACTCCGGGCATGATTTTGACCGCCAAGGCGCTTCTTGAGAAAAACCCAAGCCCAACTGAGGAAGAGGTGAGGCGCGCAATTGATGGTAATCTGTGCAGATGCACTGGTTATGTTAAAATAGTTAAGGCAATACTAAAAGCTTCAAAAAGGCTGGTGAAATAAAGCTTGAAGTTTTCAATTTTCGAATAACGGAAAACGATTAATATCCTTTTCAGGAATTAAGATGGGTGGAAAAATTACGGAAAATTTTAGATTGGAAAAAATTCTTCGGGTGAATTTAACAAGCGGTTCGATTAAATCTGAGCCGCTTGAAAAAGGAGCGAAAGAACTTATAGGGGGAAAAGGTGTCGCCGTCTATTATATGCTTAAAGAAGTGATGCCAAATACAGATCCACTTTCCCCACAGAACAAACTGATTTTTAGCTGGGGTCCATTGACTGGAATAGCTCCAACGACTTCGAGATTAGTGGTCAGCACAAAGTCACCACTTACTGGGACATTTTTGGACTCTTATTCCGGTGGCATGTTTCCAGCCAAACTCAGGTTCGGTCTTCCTGGGTACGTGGGCATAATTTTTGAAGGTAAGGCCAAAGAGATGTGTTATCTTTCAATCGACCGTGGGAAGGCTGAGTTGATAGCCGCGCCGGATTTGGGGGGAAAAAGTGTCGCTGAGCTTTACCAAAAGTTCGGCAAGGATGTAGAGATAGCCGGAATCGGCATTGGTGGCGAGAAGATGGTGAAATATGCCACCATTTCATCCGATTATGGAACACACCATGCCGGCAGGGGCGGTGCCGGTGCAGTCATGGGTTCAAAGAACCTCAAGTGCGTCGTGGTTAAAAGCGACCCGCCGGTTTTACCCAAGGAGATCAGAGATCTTTCGGCCGCCTATGTGAAAAAATTGAGAGAAAATCCTGGGACCCAATGGGCGATCCAGATTGGAACTGCGGGCACGACATTTTCCTCCCAAAGTGCCGGTATCTTACCCACGTTCGGTTGGAAGATGGGTAGATTCCCTGGTTATGATAAAATAGGTCCGGAAAAAGTTAAGGAGAGCACCAAGGGGAGAAAAACGTGCTATAATTGTCCTCTCGCTTGCGGCTACTCGCTGAGGCTGAAGGGTAAATTTGAAATTGAGACGCGAAAAGGTCCAGAATACGAGACGATTGCAATGTTGGGGCCGAACTGTGGAATCGATGATTTAAGTGCGATATCAAAGCTTGACTACCTCTGCGGGGAATACGGCATCGATACCATTGAAGTGGGAAACATCATCAGCTGGTTGATGAGGTGTAATGAGGAGGGAATTAAGATTCACGACATAAAATTCGGTGAGGTTGAAAAATGTATTCAGGTTATAGAAGACATTGCTCATCGGAGGGGAAAGCTGGGGGATGTCTTGGCGGATGGGTTGAAGAAGGCGGTCTCAGTCTTCGGTGGCGAAGATTATGCCGTCGAATGTAAAGGGATGAGCTATCCCGGTTATGATCCGCGCGGCAGCGTGTCGATGGCACTCGCCTATGCGACCAGCGACCGTGGGGCGTGCCACAAGAGATCCTGGGCGGTGGGTCCAAGGACTTTCTGGGGCGACGCAGCGTTTGACTATGAAAAAGCAGCCAAGTTTGTCAAGGAGGATCATGATAAAAATTCAAGATTGTGGTGTCTGGCAATATGCGACTTTTCCAGCCCAGTTTACCTTGAAGACCTTGGATGTGAGTGGCTAAAGGCCTTGGGATACGATTGCACGGTGGAGCAACTGAGAACCATCGGGAATAAGGTTTGGAACATGGCTAGGGAGTTTAACGTGAGACACGGCTTTAGCAGAAAAGACGATTACTTACCAAAGTTGATGACCAAGCCATTGGGTGGCGAGGGACCGGCTAGCGGCAAAAGTATAGACCCAGCTGGATTCAAGTTAATGCTGGAAAAGTACTATGAGTTGCAAGGATGGACTAAGGATGGAAAGCCAAAATAAAATCAGGATGAGTAAGTTTTGGTGGTGTTGTCAATGGTTGAAAAAATTTTGATTGAAAACGGAATTGTCGTCACCATGAATCCCAAGCGTGAGATCCTCAGGAACGCGTCAATTCTGGTCGAAGGAGATAGAATCGTTGATGTCGGTGATGCCGCCGAGGTGAAGCGGAGACACAAGCCAGACATGGTTATCGATGCCCGGGAGAAGGTGGTGATGCCCGGCCTAGTAAATCTACACCTACACCCAGGAACGATAATCAGAGGTGTCGGCGAGCACATGGGATTGGAGGAGTGGGCGGAACAGATCCTGTATCCATATCTAGCTGCGATGCGGCCCGATGATGCCTACTATTCCGCCTGTCTGGCTTATGCCGAAGCGCTTCTAACAGGAACCACGACCATCAATCTGATGTATGCTTATATCTTTGAGATGGCGAGGGCAGCTGAGGATATGGGGATCAGGGCCGTTTTATCAAGCGAAGCAGCGGATCTAGTTGAGGGGCAGCCGACTTTGGAAGAAAATGAACGAGCTTTCAGAGAGCTTCATTCTCCGAACGGAAAAATAAAGGTCTGGTTCGGCGTTGAGTGGTTGCCAATTTCTTCGGATGAATTCTTGTTGAAGGCCAGAGAATTGGCGGACAAATACAACACTGGCATACACATTCACCTTAATGAGTCTAAGGGTGAGGTTGAGGCCTGCCTGAAAAAATTTGGCAAGAGGCCCACCGAGCGTGCCTATGAATTCGGCGTTATGGGGCCTGATGTCGTCGCGGCTCATTGCGTCTGGCTCTCAGACCGGGAAATGAGGCTCTACGCGGAGACCGGGACCCACATCTCACACAATCCAGTCTCCAACGCCAAGCTGGGAAACGGACTCGCCAAAATACCTGAACTGGTTGAGCTCGGGGTTAATGTTGGGTTGGGGACGGACGATTCAGCTTGCAACGATACCTTCAACATGTTTGAGACGATGAAATTCACCTCACTGGCTCAAAAGTCGAGGTTCACCGACGCCTCCAAGATGCCAGCGATGCAGGTCCTGGAGATGGCGACGCTGAACGGCGCCCGGGCTCTGGGGATGGAGAAGGAGATCGGCTCCATAGAGGTGGGCAAGAAGGCCGACATCATCCTCATCGACCTGAACGTCCCCAACATGCGTCCCGTTCACTTCGGCGAGTACTCCAACATCTGCCAGAACTTGGTTTATTCCTCGCTGGGCAACTCGGTGGACACGGTGATGGTCGACGGGCAGGTCGTCGTTGAGGGCCGCAGGCTGAAGACGATGGATCTGGGTGAGATCATCAGAAAACATGGTGAGCTGGCGGCAGACCTGCTGGAGAGGCGAAAGAAGTACATCAAACCTCTACCGTTTTAAAAGGAACCAGTGATGGCCATCCTGTAAAGGTCGATTAATTCCTCCTTAGAAGTAGGTCGGGGGTTCGAGGGTATTATATCAGTTTTTTCTATCAGTTCAGCGATATCCTCATTTTTCACTCCGATATCCTCAAGCTTTTCAGGCAATCCTAACTTTTTGCCTAGTTCTTTGATTAATTCCACAGCCCTTTTAGCACCTTTCTCAGGTGGGAGATGACTGACATCTTCACCCAATATTGCGGCGATTTTTCGAAGCTTTTCCACACAAAATTTCAAATTATGCCACATCACGACTGGAAGCAGTGCACCGCAGAGCAAACCGTGCGGCAGATCGTACTTGCCCCCTATAGCATGAGCCAACCCATGAACGTTGCCCAACCTAGCATTGGCAGTAGCTATTCCTGCTAATAGACTACCAAGGAGCATGTTGGATCGATTTTCGATCTCGTTGCCATTTTTTGCTGCTTTTTCGATATTGTTCACAATCAATGCAATGGCGTTTTCCGCATACATGTCAGTCAAAGGATTGGCCATTTTTGACACGTAGGATTCAATGGCGTGGGAGAGCGCGTCCATTCCCGACCAAATTGTGATACTTGGCGGTAGCTTTAGTGTCAGCTCAGGATCCAGAATGGCTGTCCTTGCGGTGAGATGCCAGCTTAAAAACAGGGTTTTTTTCTTTTCTGCACTGGCGGTTATCATTGCCGCGCGGCTGACCTCGCTACCAGTTCCTGCAGTGGTTGGAATCAGGAGCAGTGGTAAAGATGGAAATTTGAATTTATCAATCCCTCGGTATTCCCATAAGTTTCCCGGATTGGTTGCCATGGCAGCGATAATTTTGGCCACATCCATTGGGCTTCCCCCACCGATACCTACAACTAAATCGCAATTTTTTTCTTTCAAAATCCTCAATCCATTCTCCACATCTTTATCCCTAGGATTAGGTTCTACACCATCGAAGACAGCTAGGTCAAGTCCTTTTAAAGAGTCAATTAGTTTTTTAACCAAATCAGTTTTCATCAATCCCTTATCAGTGACGATTAAAATCCTGTTTCCACCAAGAGCTCTCAATTCTTCAGCAGCCTTATCAATGCTGCCCGGGCCAAAAATTATCTTGGGGACTATTCTGAACTCAAACATCGGCAGTACCTCATCATTCGTTGAGGCTTTGTTGTCTTAAGCCTTGTGAGATTCATTTATCAAAATACGCAACCGCCTTTACAGCGATCATCCACTTTTCAGATAGGAGCCTGCTTACTTCCACAATTGTGCAAACAGGCCAATATTCCTTAAAATGCTCCCTTCTGACTTTTCTAAATATATCCAAGTTTTTCATGTCAGTCAAAAAGGCAGTTAGGTCAACGATGTTGCTCAGATTTCCTCCTGCTTCGGTCACGACTTTCTTCAAGTTGTCAAATACTTGTCTTGCCTGAGTTTCGAAGTCGCCCTCACCGACTGTTTCTCCTTTAGCGTTTTCCGGAACTTGGGCGCAGATGAAGAGAAAATTTCCCGCCCTTATGGCGCGCGAGTATCCTACTGCCGGGGGCATGTCTTTTATCTGGAAAATTTTCTTCATTCCCCTTACCTGTTATTTTTCGTTGAAGGCCAGTATGTAGGCCGCGTAGAGCTTGGCAGCGTCGACGAGTTCTTTAACGCTAATTTTTTCGTTGATGATATGTGCGTCCTCAATCCTGCCCGGTCCACAAATGGCCGACGGTATACCGAACTTTGAAAACCAGCCGGCGTCTGAGACAGATGGCCAGATTGAAACTTCCGGCTTCATTCCCAGTATCTTTTCTCTGACTTGAAGCAGAAGTTTAATATGAGGGTTGTTTTCGTCAATGTCCGCTGATGGAAATACTTCCCCCTTTTCCCTGACCAGCGATTCACCACCCCAAGTGATTTCTGGTGGGTGTTTTCGCAGCCAGACATCAGCTTTGGCGATATTCATCACGTGATTTGTTATTTCCTTTTTGATGTCTTCCACATCTTCGTTTGGTAAAAAGTGGGCAGTGTACCATATCTTGCATTCATCAGGTATGAATATCGGATTTCTACCTCCCTCGATCACGGACGGATTTAAGGTGGTGATTCCTGGGGAAACTCTAGGATATTTTTTCATAACTCCCCAATATCTCTCAAGTTCCTGCATGCCTTCGATGATCTTGCACATTTTTTCTATGGTGTTGGCCGCTTCAACCCCACCACCGGCGTGGATCATCTTGTGCCTGACGGCGTCGTGGTATACATCCGGGCTCTTTATCTTGATCCAGAAGGTGATAACTCCACCTTGCCCTTGGACCTCTAATCCGTTTGGTTCAGGAATCAAGGCAAAGTCGCATCTGTATCCCTTTTCCAGCAGTCTTTTAGTTCCTGGTTCACCAGCTTCTTCACCGATCACGGATTGAATCATTAAGTTGTGTTTCAGTTCTAACCCGCTTTCAGCAATAACTTTTACCGCAAAGAATGCGGCAGCGAGACCGCCTTTCATATCAGTTGAGCCGCGTCCATAAAGGTACTGATTGTCGTAAAAACCTTTGAAAGGATTAAAGTCCCAATTTTCATCATCTTTTACCTCGGCCACATCAACGTGACCGTTAAAGGCGAGGGTTTTTCCACTTTTTCTCCCCTCGAGTGTACCAACTAGATCAGGTTCACCTGGGTAAACATCGACCATTTTCACTTGCATCCCGATCTTCTTCATTTCACTTGCTAACCACTTTTGTAAAGGTAGCGTGTTCTTTGCCGGCGGGTTTGGGGTTTTAAATGAGATTAGTCTGGCAGCATATTTCAGTAGTTCTTCTTTTCTTTCACCTATTTCGGAAATAAATTCATTCATGTTTTTCATGTTGGCCACGAATCTTAGTATGTGCGATTTCATAAAAATTTGAGTGTTTAATGATTTAGTCATTTGAGAGTTTGGAAACCTATTTGGAAAAATTTATCTGAAAGGTTTATAAGGGGTAAAGATGAATGAATTTGATTCAATGGAGCCAGTGTTATTGGTATCGCTTGTGTTGAGTTGTATTCTGCTGCCATTGCCTTTTGTTCTTCGCTGGTGGTCGGGATGGAAAAATAATGTTTTCGTTTTGGGATTGGTTATCTTAGTAATTGGAAAGCTTATTGAAGCCTCGCTGAATTTTCCCGGTGTTTCGTGGGATTGGATGTATGTTTCTGACCCACTGATGATGGCCGGAGCCTTGCTATTGTTAAGCAGGCTTGGTGGAGAGATAATTGGGAAGAGTGAGGGTCCAGACAGAAAGATGATCGGCGGTCTATTTTTGGGCGTTTCTCTTTTGGTTATAGTCATGATCGCCCTTTCATATATCATAACTGGTGCAAATGATTGGAGGTATTCTCTTGTCTCGATAGTCTACTACACTTGTTTCTTAGCCATTGGTATGTCCTATTTGGAGCTGGGCGGTTATCATCCGCTTGCCTTCATAGGAGCATTTTTCATTATTTCTAACATAATCATCTGCTTAGGTTTTGATGCCGGATTTTGGGCCGGGACAATAACTGAAGAGGCTTACTCAGCAGCTCCTTGGTGGTACAGCTATGCAGCCCAGACACTAGCAGGGGCTTTCGCTTGTTTAGCAATGG
>JAWCKT010000014.1:0-16093 GCA_038851515.1 Hadarchaeum sp. (SeqCode) | reverse complement strand
CCGGAGAGCACGAACACTAGTCTTGACACCCAAAAACCCTACTTCAAAAGCTCTGCGATCAAGGGCGCAACCGAAACCACGCTCACATCCTTCTCTATGGTGTCGGTGGCGATTATCTGCTTAATGCCGGCCTCCCTCAACCTCTGCGCAGCATTGCCGGCCAAGACTGGGTGCGCGCAGGCCACGTAAACGTCTCTTGCTCCTTGCTCTTGGAGAATCTTGGCCGCGCCGATTATGGTTCCTCCAGTGCTGACAATATCATCAACCATCACGACGTCACGCCCCTGAACTTCCAGATTCTTGGGATAAACCACCACATTCTCGGGTGAGATCCTACGCTTCTCTAGGAAATAATGCTCGGCCCCCAGCTCAAGCGCAACCTTAGTAGCACGCTTTATGGATCCCTGGTCGGCGCCGATGATGATCGGGTTATTGAGATTCAGGCCCCTCAGGTAACGCCCAATCAAGGGCATGGCGCTCTGGTTGAATGCCGGAATGGAGAAATTGCCGAGCGTCTCCTCCTGGTGAATATCCACGGTGATCAATTCCTCCGCTCCCGACTGACTAATTAACTTGCTCACCGTGCGCAGGCTTATGGCCTCGCCGGGCTTGAAACGTTTGTCCTGACGGGAATAGGCAAGGTAGGGCACAACCGCTATGATCCTCTTCGCCCCGAGATCCTTAGCAGCGTCCAGCAGGAGCAGCAGTTCAATCAAATTATCGTTCTGGGGTGGGCAGGTCGACTGGATGACCGCTACTGGCTTTCTCTTCAGCTCCGCATCCACCCTAACGTAAATTTCTCCATCAGGAAAACGTCTAACCTCAGCGTTGACCAGCTCGGCACCGAGCAGGTCCGCCACCCTTGCCGAGAGCTTTGGCGAGGCAGAACCGGATATGACGATCATATCATCCTCTGCGAAATTCTTTAACACCGTAGCTTATTTAATGCTAATTGGTGACTCCTTTGTGGCGCATTCTTCGACCTGACGCAGTCGAGGTGCTCAAGGACGAGAGAGCGAGGTCAGCGCTGTACCGCTATTTTGCCGTGATGGAAAAAAAGCTTCCCGCTAGGTTCCAAGTTTGTAAACACGTGGATGTTGGTGTGGATCTCTCCTCAGACACGGATGATCTCTGGCAGGCCCACGCCCAAGGATTGAAGGAACTGCGGGCTATCCTGTCCAAGTTAGATTCTAACCAGTTGGAATTGGAAACTCTGAACAAGCCGAAGATTTCACTTCTGGACCTAAAAATAGAGCTGGCCCGCAGAATTCTGAAATCCTGCCGATTCTGCGAGCGAAGATGCGGAGCCGACAGGGTTGCTGGGGAAAAAGGAACCTGTGGTGTCGGTGAAACTTCTCGAATCTCCTCAGAATTCATGCACCATGGTGAGGAGCCGGAGCTTGTACCAAGCTACACCATCTTTTTCAGCGGTTGTACCTTCAAATGCCAGTACTGCCAGAACTGGGACATCTCACAGTATCCGGAGGAAGGAGTACCGGTTTCGCCAACTTCTGTAGCTAGGCTGATCGAAAATGCCGCTGAAGAGGGAGCCAGAAACGTAAACTTTGTAGGAGGAGAACCAACCCCAAACCTACCCACCATCTTAGAGGCGCTGAAACTTTGCCAAGCTAATATCCCGAGCGTGTGGAACTCAAACATGTATCTCTCCCTTGAATCAATGGAACTTCTCTCCGGAACCCAGGACATTTATTTAGCAGATTTCAAGTATGGCAACGATAAATGTGCCCAACGCTACTCGAAGGTTCCCCGCTACTTTGAAATCGTGGCACGCAATCACCTGCTGGCCTTTAAGGATGCAGAGTTAATTATCCGCCACCTCGTGCTACCCAATCATGTCGAATGTTGCACCCGGCCAGTTTTGAAATGGATTGCCGACAATCTGGGCTTCATGGTCAGGGTCAACATCATGGATCAATATCGGCCTTGCTACCGTGCGGATCATTTTGAAGAAATAAACAGACATCTGACGCGGGAAGAATTCTCCAAAGCGCTGGGAATTGCCGAAGAAGTTGGTCTGAGAAACGTGATCACCTAATCGCAATTTTATCCATTTGCCTTGGGTTTTTGGCCCCACATTTAGAGGAAGACTGAAAAAATGGCTACGTTGTTTGAGGGGGTGTGAATTCCCTACCGCTCATTTTTGTCCTTTAAAGTTTCCATGATCTTAACCTGCTGCCCGATTGATTTTTTATCTCTTGGAGTTTATTTTTACTGGCGAAGATCGAAGATGGTCTTTATGAAGTTGCACCAAATCGGCGGACTAGGTTATGACTCCAACATGTACCTGATTATCGATGATGTTATCACACTGATAGATGCTGGGACGGGACAGAACTTCAAAACCGTCTGCCAAAATCTGGAGAAACTGGGATTGAAGCCAAGCGATATCGAACTCCTGATCAATACCCACTGTCATTTCGATCATACTGGGGGAGATGTGGATTTCCTCAAGGCGGGATGCGAGATAGCCATCTATGAATCGGAAGCTGCTCTGCTTCGGAAGGGGGATGGGCATGTCACGATGGCTCACTTTTTTGGCGTCCATCCCGAACCATTGGAGATAGCGCGGGAACTTCACGATGGTGATAGAATAGAACTGGGAAGCTCTGTGCTGCAGGTCATCCATACTCCCGGCCACACCCAGGGCAGCATCTGTCTATACGAGCCCCGCCTCGGCGCACTTTTCTCCGGAGACACCGTCTTCTACGGAGATGTTGGTAGGACCGATCTGCCCACAGGAGATTACCATGCCCTCGCCAACTCTCTGAAAAAGCTGACTGAGCTAAGGCCAAAAAGCCTCTATCCAGGACACGGACCGTCCGCGGATGAAGGTGCCCATGAACTAATCCTTTCAGCCATTGAATTGATTTGAAACCAGCGGTGACAGGATGATCCTATGGGGGCCAGAGAAGTTCTAAATAAGATCAAATGGGCTGGCAAGGAAAAGCTCAGTGATGTCAGGATAACGATCATCCACCGCGGCGCACCCGAAAACAGGCGTGAAATTCACGGAAAGGACATCATGGAACTGGGCTCCGGATTCATGAAAGTAATGATGCCCGAAGGCGAGACCTACGTCCCCTATCACAGGATTACCAAGATCGAGGTATGCGGAGAGATGAGGTATGAAAAAAAGCTTACCAACCTATAGATACTGGAAATCGTCCATTACAATTAAACAATTACCTCAACGTTCGTAGGGAGTTCCTAGGGCCGCCGGTGCACCCCTAGTCAGACCCTTTCTTAAGGACACGAGAATGAGAACGATAATGGTGAACACATAGGGCAACATCAGCACAAACTGGTAGGGAATACCCACTTTGAAAATCTGAAAGCGTGAGCCCAGTGCATCTATTCCTCCAAAAAGCAATGACCCCAATAACACGCGGTAAGGTGACCAAGTTCCAAAGATGACCAAAGCAAGGACGATGTAGCCCCTGCCTGCGGTCATGCCCTCCCGAAAGATATTCATGTGCCCTATAGAGAGGTAGGCTCCAGCTAGCCCGCCCATCACGCCGGCGAAGACGACGCAGATGAAGCGGATCCGAACCACATTCACGCCAAGGGAATCGGCGGCCCTTGGGTTTTCGCCAACCGCCCTGATCCTCAAGCCGTGCGTCGTCTTGTAAAGGAAAATTCCCGCCACAGGTACCGCTAAAAGGGCCAGGTAAACCAAAATGTTATTCTGGAAAAGAATCGGGCCCAGCCAAGGTATCTGGCCCAGAACTGGTATCTCCACGCCCTGAAAGCCGCTTATGGTGGGATATGAAGTTGCGGTGCCAAATGACATTCGAAACAAGAAAGAGCTTAACCCTGAGCCGAAAATGGTCAGCACCACGCCGACCACAATCTGGTTCCGCCTCAGGATTACGCTCATGAAAGCCATGATCACCCCGATGATTCCGCCGACCAACATACCCAGCAGCAGGCCAACCCACAGGTTAAAGAAATAGGCTCCAATGAAGGCGGCCGAAGCTCCACCCAACATCATCCCCTCCATTCCCAGATTGAGGACACCAGAACGCTCGGAGAAAATTTCACCAATGGCTGCCAGCAGCAGAGGTACGGCCAGCTTCACCGCGCTCGATAGAAGCCCAGTTATGATTTCTGCCTCAGTGACCATCTGTACACCTCACCTTTTCTCCCGAGTCGCATATTCACTCGCCAGCACAAATATGACGACTAGGGCCTGTATGATCAACACCAGAGAAGACGGAACACCAGCCCCGCGCTGCATGGCCACCGAACCGTTCAGCAGCCCGGCAAAGAGAAAGGCCGAGGCAATGGTCGCAATCGGGTTCAACCTAGCCAGCAGGGCCACCAGAATCGCAGTGTAACCATAGCCGGGAGAGATGTCGAGCATCAGCAGGTGGTGAACGCCCAAGACCTCTCCCATACCTGCTAGGCCGGCGAGACCTCCGCTCACGAACATCACTATCAGGATATTCCGCGACATGCTAATCCCTGCATACTTGGCTGCCTTGGGACTGTGACCGACAGCTTTAATCTTGTAACCCAAGGATGTCTTTTCCACCAGAATGTAAACAAAAATAGCAGCCAGAATTGCCAGCAAGACTCCTGCATGCAGCCTCGTGTCCTGGACCAATATCGGCAAAAAGGCCTCGGAGGTGATAATCCGGGTCTGGTTGTAGCCGACTTCCGGAGTTTTCATTGGGCCGCTGACCAAGTAAAGGATGAAGTAAGAAGCGATGTTGTTCAGCATGAGCGTGGTAATGATTTCGTTAACGCCTATCTTGGCCTTGAGAACCCCAGCGACCATCGCCAGCCCTGCCCCTGCTAGAAAACTAGCCACCATGATGAGTGGAATCAGCAAGAATCCGGGAACTCCTTTCAGATTGAGGCCTAACCAGACGGCTGCAAGCGCCCCCAATAAAATCTGACCCTCGGCGCCTATAGTCCAGATGGACGATTTATAGGCCACCACCAGACCAACTCCGGCCAACAACAGCGGGGCTGCTTTAACCAATGTGTCGGTTATACCGTTTACGCTACCGAAGGCCTCCATGAACAGCGAAGCGTAGGCCGCCACCGGATCATGGCCCGACAAAGCGATGAAAAATGCTCCCAACAGAAGTGCGCCGACTACTGACAACACGGGGAAGACGATTCTTGATCTACGAGAACTAACTATCCTAAATCTGCCCTTGCCACCTCCGTCATCATCGCTTTCATCACGTCTTGAAAATGGATTGGGGATTTTGATATGAACGTTAAACAGATTTTTAGTTGAACTCTCTTGTACCAAGCAGCGCTCTTGTTCAGCTCCCTGAGAAATTTTAGTCATACAGATTTTCTTACTATATTCTATTTAAATAACTTGTGAATTTGATTCGGTTGAAATCCGAAAAAGATTGCACACTAACGTTACTATAATAAAATCAATTTCTTACGCTGCGAAATCAATTTAACTTAAAAAAATTAACAAGCTGAACTTGAACTAGCACCACAAAAGTCCACAACAAAAGCTGTGAGGGACGTTGCTCACTGCTGCTCTTTATGCTTTTTGAAGCGACGGTGACTAATCCTAGCCGCGATACCCAGCACCGCGGTGACAATGGCCACCCAGAAAGCAGGCGTTAACGTTAGATTGATGGGGGCAACTATGGATGCCTGTGAACCTATCTGAATTGCAGCACTCGCTGAGCCAACTAAGTAAGGAACGGTTATCTCCGCCGAGGCTCCCTCTGGAATGACGTTGGCCAGCAGGTGAGGCAGAACATTATTAACTAAAAACGATCCCACGATCAGCACAACAACTATTCCTACAATCGCCCAGAAAGGCTTCATCACCCCAAACCTCACCAAGCGATCAGACCACCAGCTGTTCGGAAACAGCGACCCCAAGACCAAGAAGGCCCCAGCGATTATCATAGCTATCTTGCTCGCCAGCAGAAGGAGGTCCACCAGCTGCGAGTGAATGGGCTGTCCTAGTACCGACATAGATAGATCAAAAGGAGAAAGAGCTATCTCCATCGCCCCTGTGCCCACGGTGGCCATCCACCATGGCCCGAGGAAAGGAAGAGCCACCATCAGAACTCCGGCAGCTAGGCCGATGAAGTTCATGTAACGCGTGGCTGAAGTACTGCCGGGCTTCATAGCTGGCCTCCCGAAACTCCTTGGCTAAAGTTTATAGTGACTCCATAAATCTCAAAGGTAACGCTGACGTCAGTCACTTGGGGATTGCTCGGCGGAGTCGCTGGAATGGCCCCCACCAGATTGAAAGTAACCGTCCCGTTCGCTGGGACCTCCAATTCGTCCTCCTCCATCTGAAGCTGAATGGGCTGCATACCCTGATCAGAAACTGTCAGGGTGAACTCCTCAAGCTTAACCGGCACTTTGAAGGGAGATTTGAAAATCGCCGGGACTCTGACGCTATTTCCGCTAAAAGTAGGTTGACCAAGGACTATGGTATCCTCAGAGAATCCGCCGCCGAAAATTTCACCTACCCTTCCTGAAATCTGGTTTAGTTCCTGATTGCTGGGCAGCACCGCCTCCTTAAGGTCCCAATTGCTGGCAGAAAGGGCCACGAGTATCGGGACCACCACCAGAGCGATTCCTAGCAGCCTCAACGACCACTTCAGCGCTCCATCCCGCATTAAATCCCAATAAAGCTAGAATAAAGATACTAAAAAGACTATTCCAATTTCTTGAAATTCTCGATCAGCCTCAGCTTGGCCTCACGGCACATCGACTTTATCTTGCGCTCCCGTTTCATCGCCTCGCTGCGAGTCTTGAAAGATTCCCAATAGATCAGGACCAAAGGCCTTCGCGCTTTAGTCGACCTAACATCGCCGCGGTTGTGCTGGGCCAATCGCTCCTTGAGATCGGCGGTGTGTCCCGTGTAGAAGTTGTTGTCCTTCAGGCTCCGCAGTATATACACATAGTATGTCTTCGCCATCGTGCTCACTTCTAAAACAAAATTACCTCCTTATAAAAACAGGCCCAACTGCGACCTGTGCTGTGGTTTTGAACTCCGATTTTTATTTTGATATAAAGAAGCTGCCCGCAACTGACCCGCGGGTTGATTGGAGGAAAAAGGTCAGCTGATGGGCGTCCCGATCAAATTGATTATGGCGCTCGTAATCGGTACGATGACAATGGGCATCCTGATGCAGTTCGTCGGCACGGCAGAACGAAACGTGTTCCGGGACATGGATGTTCAATTCTCGATTTCCGGCAAAAAGCTCACGGTAAAAGTCTACGATGCAGCCAGCGGCAATGCGCTGGGAGGCGCGACGATCGTGTTGAAGTATCCCGGAGGAACCGACGCCCGCACACTGGGCAAGGAAACCAACCAATACACTTTCACCATCCCGATGAACGGCGCTAAGGTTGTCCTCGTCACGGTCCAGGTCACCAGAAACGGTTACATTCCTTGGCAAGGTCAGGTCGCGGTAAGATGATCCATCATGGAAAAGAGAGCCGTGGTGTGGAATCTCTGCCGGTGGTTGTGATGCTCGGGGCCATCATTGCCGCAGGCACTGTTGCCCTCGGGATTGAGACAATTAGCAGGGCGCAACGCATGGCTCAGTTCCAGCGGGCGGTTGGAAGTTTCAATCTCTTCGTGGAACAATGCCGCCTCCTCTGCGCTGGCGGACTGAGTGAGTCAAGGTTGGTTGAAATAGAACTGGGGGATGGAAAAATCGCTCTAAAGGGAAATCTGGTTCAGCTTTTAATTGAAGGAACGGTCAGGACCGAGCTGCTACCGCTCCCAATATTCGGGGAAGAAGATGAACTCAGGAACGGCAGTTACCTTTTAAGAGTTTGTCAACAGGGCGGAGTTTTCTTTATAAAAATTGAGGAGGTCTGAAATGGAAAGGAATGGATCATCAGCCATCTTTCTCCTAGGTAAGCTGGCCATCGGCTTTGCCGCCATCGCTTTCATCGGTTTTGCCCTCTCGATAGGCTCAGCTGTAGGTCGATTGGCTAACAGAGAAGATCTGGAATTGATCGCGGGTACCGTGGCTAACGTTATAGAAAAAACAGCTGATTTTCCCGGAGAGATTGAGTGCTACCGAGAACTTCCCCAAATTGCGAAAGAATTTGAAGTTTCAATTAATGGAGAGTTAATCGACGGTTTCCAAATGATCTCCGTTCAAGTCATCTCAATGGATAAAATCGAGCACTCGCTTGTATTGAGCTCAATCGTCAACAATGGGGACTTTCGTCTCTCGATGCAAAGCCCTAGGGGAATTATCGTCCGAAAATCTGATGAGGTAGAGCTAGAGTTGGTTGGATGACCCTTCAGGTGGGTGAGGATTTAATCTCCACCCTTTTCACCACCATATTACTGATAATGCTGACGACTGCAATGATCGATTCGTACCAAAGCTATTCCAATGAAAGGCAAGAACTTGAAGACTTCGAACTGGCGCTGAACACGGCGGAAACGCTCATCAGCAAAGTTCTGGCTACGCCTGAAAACAGCCCCGGCCTAATCGCAGTTTTACCAGAACGCCTAGAAAACTTTTCAAAAATTTTATCTTCAAGAGGTGTGGAGGTACAGGTCGAAATCCGCTCACTTACTGGTGAGTTGCTCTATCCCAAAAAGCATCAATCCCAAACGCTGGAAGGATATTTCAAACTAAATGTAAGTATTCCAGTTGCCCTCTACTGCGATAATGAATCAGTGCGGCTCTGCGAAATGATTGTTCACTTCAGGAGGGAATAACCTGAAAGAGCAGGGGTTGGGATATACCGCCGACTTGGTGATACTCGCCATTTTGGTCTCATTATGCTTTGTACTCCTGTTCAACTTCAACCAAGCTGATGCTGGAATAATTACGGAAAGATACGCTGCCAGCTTTGCCAGAAATACTCTTCTCGCCCTGCTGAATTGCACTGCTGATCAATTTGGAGGATTCAACTACCGTGCCGGTTTCCAGATCCCGGAACTGGAGCTACCGATGGCCCAGCATTTAATCCTGAAAAAATTTCGCCACAAAAACATCGGTCAATTGCTGGTCGAGGATGTCATGCTAAACATGCAATTGAGAATCAGTGATAAAACTGCCGTCACCATTTGGTCCAACGAAGATATGCACCAGCAGCTGACCGCTCTTCTTAAATCCACGCTCGACAACATCGTGGGCAACAGATTTGGATATCGATTTTCGGCAGCAGCCAAGCCAGCAGAAGCTTATCTTGTCGGGCTTGATTTTAACCTCACTATCGAGAACCTCTCCCCATCTGGAGTCAGGCTATGCTCCGAAACCGTGCTGCTTTCACTGCCCGTTTCAGGGGCTGAGCTGATGAACCTGCTCAGGGAGAGGGTTGGGTTCACCTTATCATTGCCGCTGGAAACAGACACCACCATCGAAGTTAAACTGGAGCTTTGGTCCCGATGAAAGAAAAGGGCTTCGTCCCCTTCAGCGCTGCTGGGGCGATCATGGTGGTTGTCATCATCGCTGTAGTCGCTCAGGCAGAGTTTTTCCGGCATCAAGGATCGCTGGGCATCGCCTATGACTCCTCGCTGTCCTTCCTCGTTACGACTGCCGCGGAGATTCACGGCAATCTGCAATTGATTGCCAAACGTGCGGTTTATCAAGCCCTATGGGAGGTAAGCAAGGTAGCCAGCGATTACCCAGAAAACAGGTTGCAGGAAATTGAAATCCGGGCGACAAAATATTTTCACACCCTAATCTCAGAGCTTGAATTAAGCGAACATGACGCCAGAATTGAACTGATTGTCCCTGAAGAAGCGAAATGGTCTCTGATAAAAATCTCAGAGGCCGCTGGTGGCTTCGTGCACGCCACGGTCTCTCTACCCAACGAGTCGAGGATAAAAATTACTACATGGGACAGTAGCGCCAAAATTTCAATTCCATTTGAAAATGTTGATCTTCTGATAGACTCAAGATATTTTCTTTTGGCACGAAAGATGGATGAATTTGTCAAAAAGAAAGGTAACATCATTGGACTCTGGACAGCGCTGGAGTACTCTAAATTTTTGACTGATTTGATCCGATCTAAAAAAATAGTACTTGACCGATCTAACACTAAGAAGGCGTTTGAAGCCGCTTGGGCCATTCAAGAACTCGAAACCTTTGGATCGACTGACTACTGGGCAACGATGCTCACCGAAATTAGAAATGGCATCGATTCATCGGCGGAGCATGGTGATGATCTTGAAATCTTTTGCCGTGAAAACATCTACGAGCTCTTGCCACCCGCTCCGTTAAAAGAAGTTCCAGGAATATCGGTTTACCGCGACCTCAAGCTCAAAGATATTATCTTTCAACGCCAAGACCCGGCAGGATGGATGGGCTTGCCAACCGCCACGCCAATTCCTCTGGGAACCTCCGGAGCCACGGTCTGGTGGGGTCAATGGGAAATTACTATTGAAACTGAGGAAGAACCAGTCGAGGAAATATTCGACTTTGACTACCCAACCATCCCAGTTATTTACGGTAGTTTTTTTGCCCACCTTCCACTAGCTTATCGCTGGGAATTCTCAGAAAAGAAATTTACCACCATCGTCACAATCGTCAGCCCCGAACCTTTTTTGATACTTATCCGATAACCATGGGTCCTTTTATCTTCTCGCTGACTTTTCCGTTCTCTTCCGGTTTTTCTCTCGCGCTTGTTGCGCCAGCTGAGTTAAGGCCTGTCTCAATTTCACCAACTCATTTATTATTATGTTCTGCTTTAACGAAAATAAATCGTCTCGAGAGCGCGTCTCTTGAATAAAGTTATTAAATGAATCCAGAAACACCTTGCTCACCTCCGCGGCGACGCGTGATGGTCTAGATTCTATGTTTGTCCTATGAAGTTCAACCGCTACCCTTTCTATCAAGAGCTGAGCCTGTTCCCCATTTAAACCCGTTTCAACCAACAAATCGTATATTTCCCCTCGCGGGTAACCAGCACGCATCATTGCCCTCACAATATCGGACGCTGCCAAACCAGAGGACATTTCAACCCGCCAAAAATTTGATCGCTGCTGCTTAAAACAAGGCAAATTTTCAACTGCCAAATTACAAAATAGTATATAAAATATTACCGTGCCTCGTGATGCCCTGTCGCCTCTAGGACCACGACGCTGATCAGGTCCACAGCATTAGTTCAAGAGCCAAGGCCAATCCTGCTGATAAGATGACAAATGGCATCACCAAGACACCATATTTGGAGAACTGTGAAAATGAAATCTGAACGCCTTTTTCAGACAAAATGCTGACCCACATGATTCCTGCGAGTGCCCCCATCAGCGTCAAATTGGCACCAAAATTGGCCCCGGCTATCAATGCTAAAGTTGACCCCATCCGCGCCAGGGCTGAACCGTTGAATGAAGAACTTTGGAATATCCTTACAAAAAATATGGTCATTGGATGATTGCTCATGAAGCTCGCGGAAAATGATGTCAAAAACATGAACCCCAATACTGAAGCAAACAAGTTTTCGGCGAACGGGGAAAACTGCGAGGCGAGGAAATCTGTCCACCCTTTTGAAACCAGATCCTCAACAATTATGAATAGGCCGAGGACAAATGGTATCGTCTTCCAAGGCATCCTTGAACCTATGATGGAAATGCTGGATCGTTGCCCCGCCATCTTGGGTCCAACGAAATGATAGTATATAATGTCGAAGAAAACCATTATCCCGGCTGAAATCGAAGTTAACGCCCAGAGCGGCATCCCAAGAACACTGGTGGGGATGCTCATCAGAACAATGGTAGTGATGAACAGTGCCGTGCCAAAAATTGCTCCCCACCTATTCTTTATGGCCAACCTTGGATCCACAATGGGCATCTCCGTCTTCACCGGTAGATTCTTCCAGAATATCAAGACCAAGAAAGCCAGGCAGGTGATCATCGCCACAACCGAGGGGATCAGCATCCATTTTGAAAACTCCAAGAAAGTCACTCCTACGGAATCCGCTGCTATGATGTTGGCCGGGTTGCCGATGTATAAAGTCATGCTCAGGATGTTCGCGGCAAAGAACTGAGCGACAAGATAGGGAACCGGATTCACTCTTGTGCGCTGGCTGTAATAAAATATTATCGGCGTCATCGTCAGAATCACTATATCATTGTCGGTTACTAAGGTGAGCAAGCTGCTGAGGAGGAAAAAATAGATGAAGAGCCTCCTTCCGTATCCCTTTGAAGCGCGGGCGAAGTGAAGTGAAATATATTCAAAAAGCCCGGTGTAGTCCAAGGAAACGCAGATGTAGGACAGCGTGATGATCAGTATTATTATCGCATACGGAGTCACCTTATCTGAGCCAAATATCCCCCTAGCAATAGTATCAAGATTGATGGAACCAATCGCCAATAAAACAAGCACACCTAGCAGAGGGGCCAACCCATAATCTACGTGAACATGTCTTTGAGTAAAGGGAATTCTGACGATTGGGTGTTTGAAGACAAGAAAAATTGTTGCAACAAAGACTAAGATGGGTGCTATCGAAAGCAAGTTCATAAGATTACCCGACGTTATTCATCAATTAAATTGTAATTATACCGGTAGGCTGGCCTTTCTCACCAATATCACGGTGCAGGGAGCATACTTCACTATATAATCAGAAATGCTCTCTGAAAAAGCGCCGAGCAGCCCTCTCTTTGGGATAGTACCGGTAACGATCACGTCACATGAGTTTTTCTTAGCAAAGGAAACTATGGCCCGGCCAACATCAGTGGACTCAATAATTTCCAGCTGACTCTTCAATCCCTTCTTCTCAAAGGCATCGATAACCCAAGAGAATCTTTCAAGGGCCTCCTTTTTGGAGAACTCAGTCAGGAGCCGCACCACATGTAGCGCGTAAACTTTAGTTTCCTTCGAACAGAGCTTAATGGCAACCTGAACCACTTCCTCCGGTGTCGCTTCGGTTACGCACAGAACCATATTTTTGAACAAGATTCACCCCCTATCTACTCTTCCGCATGCTAATAAACAATTACTTTATAGCCCAGTCCTGGTTCAAAAGCTACTTGCAAATAGACTGAAAGCCCAACCTAGGTTGTTGAAATTAAAAATTAGCCAAACATTTATATTGAGTTAACCTGAAGTTTTTGGGTGGAGGTTAAGAATGCCAAAAACTGGAATGATCGCCGGAGTTATTTTAGTGATAGCAATTATCGCAGTGGCAGCTGCTTACGTCGCAACCCAGCCCGGAGGCACTACTGTAACTACCACCACCCAAACCACAGTGATAACGACCACGACTTCGCAGCCAACCAAGCAGTGGAAGATAGCCTTACTGCTGCCCGACGTAATAACTGATCTTACTTGGAACGGACCGGCTTACCAAGCCGTCTCGAGACTGGTGGCCGAGGGAGTAGCTGACAAATTCTCATACACAGAACAGGTTGCGGTACCAGACGCCGTGAGAATCGCAAGCGGATACGCCGCGGAAGGCTATGACCTAATTATCCAACATGGTTCTCAGTTTGTGGACACGACCAGAGAGGCCGCTAACAAATATCCCAACTCATACTTCGTCACCACGGCTTTGCTGGCCCCGGATTTCCCGTCAAACGCTTCGGTTGTCTGGTCATACTTGGAGGAAGCCTACTACTTGCTCGGAATTTTGGCAGGCAGGATGACAAAGACAAGCGTTGTCGGCACTCTCTGCCCGCTTGAAGTCCCAGGAATCATCGAATGGTCAAAGGGATTCAAAGCAGGAGTTCTCAGCGTGAACCCGAACGCAACCGTACTCTACGCCGTTACCGGTAGCTTCATGGACGCAACTCTGGGTAAAGAAGCAGCAATGGCGCAGATCGAAGCAGGTGCAGACTTCCTCGCGCCGATGACCGACGGCCCTGTGCTGGGTGCCATCATGGCTGCGCAGGAAACTGGCAAGGCCTATGTCTTTGGCTGTGAAGGCGACACCCACTCAATCAACCCCAACATCATAGTGACCAGCGCCATATGGGACTCATACTCCCACTACAAGACAATAATGCTTGATATCAAGGCAGGTAAATTCAAGTCAATGTATCCAGCCGACCTAATGACAGGCGGTGTCACCTTGACCCCATTCTATGCTCTAAAAGACCAGATACCACAAAGCGTTCTAGATGAAATGGAACAGGCAAGACAAGACATCATATCCGGCAAAATAAATGTAAAAGAACTAGTACAGAGCATCACCCTCTAGAGTAAATTCTAAACTCTGGAGGATATTTTTTTAACTATTTTCAGTTTGAACACCATCTCTCGTTTAAATAAACAGAGTTCTGATTAATTATTCAAACGCTGATTTTCACAAAAGTTTTTATTGAATTTTGCCTATATTTATCAGAAACTATGGTAGATTTCATCATAGAACATGGATTTTTGGTCACCATGGATCAGATGGATAGGATTATAGAAGACGGCGCTTTGGTCGTTGAGGGAAACCGAATTCTGGCCGTGGGTAAGACTCCGGAGATCAAGAAAAAATATCATGCTGAAGAAGTCATTGATGCCAGTGGTAAAGCCATAATGCCTGGTTTCGTAACACCTCACAACCACATGTACAACTCCTTAACCCGTTACATGGATATACCCCTACAATCAGAGGTGGCTTCTGATTTCGGCAGCCTTCTCACGCGCTGGTGGTGGCCTAAAATTGAAGACACTTGCACCAAGGAGGATGTCTACACCGGAGTCCTACTCGCCTCGGTGGAGATGCTGAAAAATGGAATAACCTGCACCGCGGATCTTCAAGAAGGACAGAATCTTCTTCCCGGGGCGCTTGACTCGGCGGGCAGGGCCTGCGACGAAGCCGGAATTCGAGCCTTTCTTTCCTTTGAAACCACCGACCGGGTAAGTCTCGCCAAAGGGAAAATGGGACTCAAGGAAAATGAAAACTTCATTAAAAAAAGAAATTACAAGAAAGACGCCCGCGTCCAAGGAATGATGGGGGTACACACCTGCTTCTCCTGCACTCCGGAAACGCTGAAAAAAGCGCGGGAGATAGCCGACAAGCACAGGTGCGGTATCCAGATTCACATCGCCCAGAGCACCTATGAGGTTGAGATGATCAAAAAGAAATACCAAGTCGATGGCTCCGTTGAGTTCTTGGACTCAATCGGTTTTTTGGGCCCGGACGTTGATGCCGCCCACGGAATTTACATCTCTAAGAAGGAACTGGAGATCTGGCGGCGAAACAACGTTGGGCTGTCCTTCAACATCAAAAGTAACGCCTTTTACGCCAACGGGTTAGCCCCGGCTGTGGAGCTGATCAAAAGGAACGGTAAAGTCGGCCTCGGCATAGACGGTGTCAACATCTATGATATGTTTGAGCTGATGACCTTCTCGATGGCCATACTCCGTCTTTACTACCTCGACGGCGGGCTCTTGCCAGCTAAACAGGCCCTTCATCTGGCCACTATGGGCGGCGCCAAGGTTCTGGGCCGGGATAAGGAAATCGGATCTTTGGAACCCAACAAGAAAGCCGACATAATCATCGTGGATTTTTCTGGTAAGGCAAGACTGACTCCGGCTCTGAACAAGCTTGAAGTCTTAGCTTTCAGCTGCCGGGGCTCTGATGTCGATACCGTCATCGTGGATGGTAAAATTGTGGTGGAAAACAAAAAGGTTCTAACTGTTGACGAGGAAAAACTGCTTGAGCGCGCACAGCGCCAAGCAGAGAGATATCAGGAGCGCGCTATCGAAACGCCGATAAATCCCGTCTGGAAGCTGCCCGAAAGCTGAGGGTGAAAAAACGCTGGATCTTACGGTAAAACTCGCGGATTTAAGGCTGGAATTTCCAACCGTTCTGGCACCGGGACCTTTGAGCAAGGATGGTCCTGCAGTCAAGAGGGCGGCGGAATATTATGGTGTCGGTGCCATAGTGGTTAAAACTGTATATCCCCGGGAGGAGGACACTCCACGACCCTGCATGATTGCTCTCCAAGGAGGTAACTTGATCAATCACGATTGGTCCGCCCTCAGCGCTGAACAGATCTCCAGAGAGATGAAGATCGCCAAAGAGGGAAAGAAGCCGGTAATAGTCAGCATTCTTGGCGACATTGATGAGGAAGTGAGAATGGCCAAGCTTCTGGAAGAGGCCGGAGCCGATATGCTGGAATTGCCCATCAGCAATCCCCCGCTTGAACAGCTACAGGAAA